>NZ_CADBFF010000004.1:0-167703 GCF_902793885.1 uncultured Succiniclasticum sp. | reverse complement strand
ACGAATCCGCTGCCTTCGCCGTGCTTCCTACAATATCGCCACCGCTATCTTTGCCGCCGCGACCGATTGCAATCGAATTCGTGCCAATCGCTACGGAATCTAATCCAACTGCCAGTGAATTCGTCGCAGTACTTGCTGTCTCGCCGCCCAACAACGCTATCGAATAGGGCGCATTGGTCAGGGAAGGTTTGAAATAATCGGAATCTGGTCGGCTTGCATCGTATGCGCCGCCGAGAGCAACCGAATTGATTGCGTTGATATCGTCTTGTTTTCGAGTTATGCCACCTAATACCGCCACTGAATAGTCGGCCTGTGCTTCTGTATTAGTATTGACGGCAGAATCAGCACCTGATGAACTATTAACGCCTACCGCACCGATGGCCGTAGAGTAATCGCCTGTGGCTTGCGCTCCGTTGCCCCACGCCGTCGCACCGCTGCCGCTGGCTACCGTTCCAACGCCAAAGGCGGTGGAATAGTCGCCTTCGGCTTTCGTGTCTTTACCCCAGGCGGTGGCATAGACGCCCTGCACCGTTCCATTCGTTGATAACTCCTTATAAGCTTCATCATAGCTTACATAAATTTGACCAGGTAACCCATTACTACCCGAATTACCGTATTCATCTACAATATGGTACTGTCCCTCTTGTTCTCCTCCTTTTATAATAAAAACATCTCGACCTGCATATGTCCACTTGCCTGCTTTCGTATTGTTGCCCCAGGCGGTAGCACCTTCCGTCAGCGCTACTGTCTCACTGCCGAACGCGGTGGAAGTCCTGCCTCCGGCTGCTGTTTTATTACCCCAGGCGGTAGCGATTTTGCCGCCGGCTATAGTGTTATCACCAAAAGCTGTGGATTTATCATTAATTGCTTCTGTGTTGAATCCCCAGGCCGTGGAATAATCGCCTGTAGCTTTCGCTTTGCGACCCCACGCGGTAGCGTCGGTCCCTTCGGCTACCGTTTCAACGCCAAAGGCGGTAGAATGTGCGCCCTTCGCTTCCGACAGTAAACCAAAAGCAGTCGCGCCATACCCGCCGGTGATCTTGCCTTCACGCGCAATCTCATTCATTGCCGCTTCTTCGGTGTCGAAAGGGGAAAAATATAGTTCTTTGTTAGGATCGGCAGCCTCAACAATTACATACTTAAGACCTGTGTCAGTATTTTTAGTGATAATCTTCGCTTCCGTCCAGTCATTATTATTATAAGGATCCCTATATTTTAACGACGTCACCGCTGCCGTTGTTGTATTATTACCAAACGCCGTGGAATAATCGCCTTCGGCTTTCGTGCCGTAACCCGACGCCGTTGCACCTTTGCCACTGGCAGTTGTACTATTACCCCACGCGGTAGCGCCGGTTCCTTCGGCTACCGTTTGAACGCCAAAAGCGGTGGAGTGCGCGCCCTTAGCTTCCGACAGCAAACCGAAAGCTGTCGCGCCATACCCGCCGGTGATTGTGGCATTCTGCAAAAGATATTTCATTGCCGCATCTTCGGTATCGAAATAGGACTCATATATTTGGTTGTCAGGATTGGAAGCGTCAACAATTGCATATTTTGTTTCAGTTTGGAACTCGGTATCAGAAGGTTCCCCCGTCTCTGGATTTATTAATGGTATCGGGTTGCCGTGTTCGTCCAAAACCCTAACCTGTTCAGATACGACCTTCGCTTCCGTCCCATTATATTTTAACGATGTCACCGCCGCCGTTTTTGTATAATTACCAAAGGCAGTGGAGTAATCGCCTGCAGCTTGTGTTCCGTTACCCCAGGCAGTGGAATAGACACCATTCACCTTTCCATTCGCTGCCAACCAATTATAAGCGTCAATATAATCATTTTCACCGTTATGTATTTGTTCACCGGTAACTGCATCTACAATTTCGTACATTTCACTTCCATTATGTACATCTGTATATGGTTGAATAACCAACGCATCGTGAACAACACTATTATCATCGGTATAGGTCCACCGGCCGGCTTTCGTATTGTTGCCCCAGGCGGTGGCGCCTTCCATCAGCGCTGATGTCTCTTTGCCGTAGGCAGTAGAGGAATCACCTCCGGCAGTTGTTTTATGTCCCCAGGCGGTAGCTCTTTGGCCGCCGGCTGTTGTATTCTCACCGAAGGCTGTGGCTTGATGACTAAATGCTACTGTATCGGCTCCCCATGCCGTGGAGTTTACGCCGTAGGCAGTGGTACGGGAACCAAAGGCCGTCGCTTGATCGCCCTTGGCTGTTGCCTCATTACCCCAGGCTGTGGACCGAGGTGAACGGGCAACTGTGCTTTTCCCCCAAGCTGTTGCGTTTTCACCATTGGCTAGTGTATCTTGTCCCCAGTTGACATTCATATATCCATTAGAAGAACCGGAAGAACTAAAGTTTGTTTGAACAGTAAAGCCCTGTTCTATTGTGGTCTTATTATTATCACGTGTAATGCCTCCGATTTTTTCAATCAGCGGCTGGGTAACGCTGATTATTTTTTGATTTTCTGTTCCGTCGGTTATAGTAATGCCCTCACCCGCAACATAGGTTACTTCACCATCCGCCCAGGCCGAGGGCAGGCTGTAGCCGCCCACCAGGTACGCGCCCAACAGCAGCGTGCTCAGGACCCGGGCCGTCATCATGCGGCAGCCGCCCGCGCTTCCGCCTTTTGTGTGGCGTTTTGCCAGTTCGCTCACTACCACGTAGCAATGTTTCGTTTTGCTCCAGATCACTTTGTAAATTCGGTTCATGTTGCGCCTCCAGAATCTATTTCATTTTTATTTTATCTTTTGCTCTAGCTGTTGCACAACCTGCGATGAAACGCAACAGCTTCAGTTAGTTTCTTCTTATATTAATAAAAATCAGCATCCTGCACCTTAATTTTACCATGTGTTTTTATCATTTCAAGACAAGTAGTCGCGAAATGTAAGTTCATTTCGTGAACGTCACAAAATAGGAATCATTCTCAATAACAGAACCTGTTTTAGGCAAATGCGGGATAAAAAAACAGCACGGCCTGTCTCAGTGACAAACCGTGCCTGTGCAGTAAAATACGCATTCTTCAGCGGGTTACGTATCCGCCCAGTACATGAGCACCCGCACCCATCCGTCCTGCTGACGGAAATCGGTTTCCGCCCCGTACTTGCGGCAGAAGTCTCTCAGGGAAGCCATGCCCAGCCCGTGTCCTTTTTCTTCCGTAATAGGAAGCCCGTCTTCCCCAAAAACCAGCGGCGTATCGCAGCGGTTTTCCACGGACAGGATATACTGCGGCTGGTGGTATTGCAGGGACACGTTCAGCCCGCGCCGGTCTGCCGACTGCCGCATGTTGGCGATGATGGCGTTTTCCAGCACGTTGGACAGCAGGATCGCCAGGTCTTTTTCTTCCATGCTCAGCTGCGGCGGCAGCTTTACGGTATGCGTAACCGGTATCCCCTGCTCCTGGGCACGCTGAACATATACCCCCAGCGCCGCGTTGATGATGGGGTTCTGGCAGTACGTCGGTAGCGAGGCAGCCAGGATCTCCCCTTCTTGCGCTATAATCAGGTCGGCGGCCTTTTTCGTTTCGCCGCTTTCAATCAGCGACAGCAGCAGCCGGTTATAGTGCCGCAGGTCATGACGGATGCGCATGATCTCTTCCTGCCGTTCCCAGGTGAGCCGGGTGTAATCTTCCAGCGCGTTGATGCGCTGGTTCATCAGCAGGTAATTATTCTCTTCCCGGTCCTGTTCTTCCGTACGCCTCACCAGGATCACCATAAAACGGTAAAACAGGAATACCCAGAGGGACAGCATCAGCCGGGACAGATGGTCGTTCCAGTTGTAGACGATCCGGTCGTCGGCCAGCAGCATCATATGGCTGAGCCCCAGGCCCAGGGGCAAGAGCGCCATATATAATCCGGTCCGTTTCTCCGCAAACAGATACGGCGGAGGCAGCAGGTTACGGAAAAAATGCCGCGCCAACGGCAGGGTCAGCGCAAAAACCAGCAGATAAAACACCGTATGCAGCGCCAGATACTGCTGCACGCCGGTGATGGGCAGCGGCAGCTCCGATGTCAGCGTGTTGCTGGCCGCGTGGATGAAGAGCGCCCACATCAGCTGCATGCTGATCACAAACAAATGCTGCAGCCATCGCTGCCTGATCAGATAAACTGATACGAAAACATAAAGAAGAAAGCCCGTATACATGACCAGCTTGTAGGTAAAGACGTTCAGGCCTTTTGCCGTAAACAGGGCCATGTAAGCCGCCGTTTGCAATGCCGCCACTACGGCGAAACAGTGCCAGAGGTATTTTTCCGTTACGGCTGATAATTCTCCTTTGAACGGCAGGTAACGGAGCCACGCGCCCAAAAGCTGGATCATGGTAACCGCCAGCGCCAGTCCGATGCAAGTTTCCATAATGGGTACCTTCCGTATCGTTTTGTGTCAGCTGTATCACAGCCGGATGCCGTTTCGGTTAAAAAAACATAATAATATTGTAAAATTTTATCCCGCAACAGCCATCTTTATAGTATAATTATAATATAGTAGCAATATGAAATGCAAGAAGGGATGTTGTTATGCGAATCGCCATTGTGGAAGACGACCGGATCGATATGAGCCAGCTGCGCCGCACGCTGGAAGCATTTGGTACGGAACACGGAATGCAGTTTGAATTTAATACTTTTTCTTCCGGCGAAGCGTTCCTGGCAGCTTTTTCCGCCGGAAAATATGAAATGATATTTTTTGACAACTACATCGGGGAAACGCTGGGCATCACCCTGGCACGGCATGTGAGGGAGACCGATACGGAAGCGGCGCTGGTGTTTGTGACCATGAGTCCGGACTTTGCCGTAGAAAGCTTCGATATCGGCGCGCTGCATTACATTATGAAACCCGTCACCCGGGAGGGGATCGCCAAAGTGTTTGACCGCTGGAAGGCAGGCCGCAATACGCCCGGCCCCATGGTCGAACTGGTGATAAACCGCGTGCCGGTACACATCCCCGCCGATTCCATCCAGTACATCCAATCGGCGGATAAATACTGTATCATCCATTGCCAGATGCAGGAACTGAAAGTCCATCTCCCCTTGGACAAACTGGCGGAGCAGCTGCCGACGGACAGGTTCCTGCGCCCCCATCGGAGTTATGCGATCAGCATGGACTATATCAAGCGCATGAACGATCATTGCTTCCTGCTGAAAAATGACAAGACGGTCCCCGTCAGCCGCCTGGCATGGGCCGAAGCAAAAAGCAAATATATGGAGTACCTGTTGAAGAAATAAAAACGATTACAACGAAAACGCGTGGCCTGTCCATGTATGGTTGGACAGGCCACGCTCTTTTTTATTTTTCCTTTTTTAATTCATCACGCAAGTACTCTTCCGCTTTATTCAGCTGCACGTCCACCGTCGCTTTTTCCGGCAGTTCGATTTCCACGTCCGGCGTGACGCCCACCTTGTGGATGGAACGCCCGGATGGCGTATAGTACATGGCGGTGGTCAGCTTCAGCCCGGTTTTTGTCGTAACATGGAACACAGACTGCACACAGCCCTTGCCGTATGTTTTGACCCCGAACAGTTTGCCGGCTTTGGTATCCTGTACCGCGGCGGATACGATTTCCGAAGCGCTGGCGCTGCCGTGGTCGATAAGGACTGCCAGGGGGTATTTCACCTTTTCCAGTTTGGATTCGTACACCTTGGTGTCGCCCTTTTTATCCGTAATGGAAACCACCGGCCCCTTGGGAACGATATAGTTGGACACTTTCACGCATTCCGTTAACAGGCCGCCGGGGTTATGGCGCAGATCCAGAAGGGTCGCCTGCATCCCTTCCTGTTCCAGCTTTTCATACGCTTTTTTAAACTCTTCCCCGGTATTTTCATTGAACATGGCGATGCGGATGTAGCCGATTTTGGAATCCGGCAGCATCCTGCCCGCCACAGACTGCACCTTGATGTCATCCCGCACGATGTCCGCCGTAAACTGCTGGCCGTTTTTGTGCTCCAGCAGCAGCTTGACGCTGGTTCCCTTTTTTCCGCGGATGGTGCTGACCACATCTTCCAGCGTGCGGCCTTTGGTATCCACGTCGTTCACCTTCAGGATCTTGTCGCCGGCTTCGATGCCCGCCTTCGCCCCGGGGGAGCCTTCCATGGGAGATACCACCACAAATTCCTTGTTTCGCTGGCCCAATACCACGCCGATACCTCCAAAGGTACCGTCCGTCATCTCGTTCAGGCGGGAAAAGCCTTTTTCATCCAGATATTCGGAATAGGGATCGTCCAGGCTTTCCACCAGGCCGTGCATGGCGCCCTCGAACAGCTTTTTGTCCGTATACTCTCCCACATAGCTGGAACGGATTTTCCCCAGCGTGTACAGGAACTGCAGCGTGCCCCCCGCGTTATGGGTCAGCTTATGCATACCCCAAAACACGCTGATGAGGGTCAGTGTCACGATTCCGATGACCAGGATCGGGAGCAGCCAGACATTGATGCTTATTTTTTTCTTGAACAGGTTTAACACGCAAATCCCCCCGCTTCAAACAGCAGAATAAAACATAAGACCGAAAAAGGAGGAAAGAAGACGAGTTCCTTCCTCCTGATTATACCCTTATTAAGGAGACCGTCACGGTAAGCTGCATCCACCGGTTACGGCAGATAGTTCAGCGGTTCCGTCACTTCCCCGTGCAGGCGTACCTCAAAGTGACAGTGGGGTCCGGTAGAATATCCGGTACTGCCTGCCAGTGCGATCACCTGTCCCTGGGATACCCGCTGGCCTTCGCTTACCGACAGGCTGGAGTTATGCCCGTAGATGGTAACCAGGCCGCCGCCGTGGTCGATCATGACCGCATACCCGTAGCCGCCCATCCAGCCGGAATATACCACCACGCCGGCTGCCGCCGCATGGATCGGCGTGCCGTAATCCACCCCGATGTCCATCCCGGAATGATACTTCCGGGTACCGAAGATGGGATGGACACGCCAGCCGTAATAGGAAGTAATCGTACCGGAGCAGGGCCATACAAAGGAACCGTTACCGCCGCCGGAGGGCATCACGGAAGCGGTTTCCAAGCCCTGCAACATGGATTTGATATTATCCGAGATCGCCAGCAGGCGGTCGTACTCCGCTTCGGACTTCCGTTTTTCTTCCTCTGCTTTGTACAGTTTCTGGGCCCGCTGTTCCCGCATGGCTTCCGCATCATTGCGTTTTTGTACCAAGGCGGCCTTATCCTTTTTGATTTCCGCCATCTGGGAATCCAGCAGGTTCTGCCGGCGCTGGATTTCCGCCGCTTCTTTCTCCACGATGGCGATCAGATCCAGATCGCTGCGGATGATCTTCTGCAACAGGTACATACGGGAAGCAAAATCACCAAAATCTTTGGCGCCCAGCAACACTTCCAGATAATTGATCTGGCCGTTCTCATAGATATCACGGAGACGGCGGCGGTAAATCCGCATCCGCCCTTCCATTTCCTCTTTCTTCTTGCTCAGTACGGCTGTATTTTCATCAATATCTTTCTGCAGCGCGTCCGCTTTTTTCTGCAGCTTGTCAATATCCTGCTGCAGGCGGCTCAGTTTGGCAACGATCTCGCCCAGGCTTTCTTTGGCCGCTGCGACTTTCAGTTTTGCCTTGTCTTTGTTTTCTTCCGCCACCTGCACATTATGCTGGGCCTTATCCAGTTCCTTCTGCTGCTTTTCCATTTCGGTGGCTGCCAAGGCAGGCAGCATGTTCAGCAGGAACAGCCATACGGCAAGCAGGACTGTGAAAACGTTACGTGATTTCATAGGACAGCCCCTCCTAAACCCGCAGGAATTTCTTCAGGGAAAGGTAACTGCCCAGGGCGCCGATCAGCGTACCGCAGGCCAGGATGAACAGGTCTGCGTACAACAGGGTCGGCCAGGACTGCAGGATGGGAAAAAACGCAAAGGTCGTGTGCAGCCTGCCGCTGAGACTGACATAGATCAGATCCACAATGGCGCAGGCTATGATGCCGCCCCCCAGTCCCAACGTCATGCCTTCCAGCATGAAGGGCCAGCGGATGAACCAGTCGGTGGCGCCCACGTATTTCATGATGACGACCTCACGCCGCCGTGCGAACACGGTAAGGCGTATGGTATTGATGATAATAAACAGGGTTGCAAAACAAAGGAACACGATCAGCACGGCGCCGCCGAGACGCAGCACCCGGGTCAGGGAAAACAGGTGCTCTACCACTTCCTGCCCGAACTTTGCGGTCTCCACCTTAGGCCAGTGTTCCACCTGGGAGGCCAGCGCTTTGATCCGTTCCGGCTTGTCTACCTGCACCTCAAAGGAAAAGGGAAAGGGATTGTCTTTCCCCAATGCTTTCAGCAGCGTCGCCTGATCCCCCAGGCGGTTCTTAAACCGGTCCATGGCCATGGCCTTGGTCACTTCCGTGACTTTTACCACGCCTTCCATCTTTTTGAGCTTTTCCCGTATATCGGCCACTTCTTCGCCGGTGGCGGTGTCCTCCAGATAGACCGTCATCTCCACCTGGCTTTCCAGGTATTTCGCCAGATTATCCGTATTCAGGTACATCAGCAGGAACATCCCCAGTACCAGAAGGGAAACAGCAACCGTAGAGATAGAAGCAAAGCTCATTATGCCGTTACGCTTAATGGATTTGCCTGTCTCACGGATAAAATATTCTTTACTGCTCAGACTCATATCCGTATACTCCGTTCAGTTCGTCGCGTACAATTTCGCCCTGTTCGATGGCGATGACCCGTTTGCCCATGCTGTCAACAATTTCCTTATCATGGGTCGCCATAATAATGGTCGTCCCCGTATTGTTGATCTCCTGGAAAATATCCATGATTTCCATACTGGTTTCCGGGTCCAGGTTTCCGGTAGGTTCGTCTGCGATCACCAGACTGGGGCTGTTGACAATCGCCCGGGCAATGGCAATTCGCTGCTGTTCCCCGCCGGACAGCTCGTTGGGTTTGGAATACGCCCGGCGGCGCAGACCCACCAGATCCAGTACGTTCATGACACGGCGCTTGATCTTCCGGTACGGCGCTTCAATAACCTGCATGGCAAAGGCCACATTATCATACACCGTACGGTCCGGCAGCAGGCGGTAATCCTGAAATATGATTCCCAGCTGACGCCGCAGGTACGGTACTTCTTTCGCAGTCAATTTTAAAATGTCCACATCGTTCAGGAGAATATTGCCGGAGGTGGGAAGCACTTCCCGGAACAGCATCTTGATAAACGTGGACTTACCGGCCCCGCTGGGCCCTACAATAAATACAAACTCTCCCTGTTCGATCCGGATGTTAATATTACGCAGCGCCACATTCCCGCCGGGATATGTTTTGCTGACATCAATCATTTCCAGCACTGGTAAAACTCCCTCCAAATCAGTACGGAGAAACGGATCCTCCGTTTTCTACATAATACTATACAACTTTTTGCGTACACTGTTTGCAAACTTATTGCGAACTATTGCTTATGCAACAGCGCAAAGGCTTTGGAAACTGTGCTTTGCGCCAGCTTCCGCATCGCCACAAGATGTTCCTCCTGCAGCTGGGGTTTGCGACCCCACAGTTTTTCCGCCGCCTCTGCTACTTTTCCGGCATCCAGTGTTTCCACCGTTCCCACAGCCTCTGTCCCAATGGCTTTCAGGAAGCTGTCCACCTTGGGATCGTAGGATATGGCCATCAGCGGCACTTTCATCACGGCCGCAAAGATCAGCGCGTGCAGCCGCATGCCGATCAGCAGCCGGAAGCTGCCGATGACGCTGAGGAATTCCTCGGTGGAATAATCCCCCTGGAGCAGGGCAACCCGGTTCCGGATTTTTGGAAGATAACTCTGCAGCAGCTTACTGTCTGCCAGATCTTTGGAAACCTGCAGCGGCAGAATGGCGATCTGAGCATTATACTCTTCGCTGAGTTTGCCCAGCGCCGCCGCAAGCTGTTTCAGGCAGCGCTGATTATCCGGCCATTCCCGCACGGAAACGCCGATGATCGGTTTGTAGGGATCCAGACCGGCTTCCGCCAGTATGGCTTTCCCCATCACTTTTGATTCCGGATTCAACATCAGCACCGGATCCGCCGTGACCTCCACTTTGGCAGCCGGAACGCCCATACGTGCCAGTTCTTCTGCCGAATCATGATCCCGCACCGTGATCACGTCCGCCCGGTTCACTACCAGACGGGTCAGCAGCCGCATGAGCCGGCTGCGGATCGGACCGATGCCCTGGGCGAACAGCATGACCTTCTTCCGTTTCCATTTTGCCGCCGCAATCACGGAAAGGTAATAGGCAAGACTGCGCTTACTGGTCACGTCCTGCAACAGGCTGCCGCCGCCACTGATGACCAGATCTGCCTCGCGGATAGCCCGCAGCAGCCGCACCGCCGCAAAACGGTACAGGGATTTGACCTGATGTTTAGCAATTGTATTTCCCGGATTTCCGGAAATCACGGTAATATCCACCGTCGGCTCGACCGCGCGCAAAGCGGCCAGAATCGCCGTCAGCAGCGCCTCGTCGCCGGCGTTATTGAATCCGTAATAACCGGAAATTACGATTTTACTCATTAAGTGTGAATCTCCTCAGCCATGGTTTGACATATGGCATTAAAACTGATACTGCGATTACCGCTATGATTCCCAGAACAGAACCCAGCAGATAGCCGTCTGCCGCACGGATGTAGCTCATCATGGCCGGCGTGCGCATATGGCAGAAGGTCTGCACCAGGGAACCCTGCCCGATGACAGCCCCCAGCACCAGCGCCAGTTTGCACCAGTTAGGCGCCATGCGGTATGCGGCCAGTACGGCCAGGAAGAAGGCCGGATGACCAATCATGAATTCTTTTTCCCGGGGACGGGCATACATGACCTCTTCCAGGAAGAGACGCAGTTTGATTTCGATGGCGGGCACCGGCACGCCGCCGGTATGGCCGCTGCGGCCTACAAAGATGTAAGCCACGAACAGCAGCACGCCTAATATGACAAAATGTCCCAGTGTGAGACGGGTCTTACAAATCTGTACCAGCTGGGAAAACAGGTCCGCCACGTTTTCCCCCGGGTTCCGGAAAATGCTGTACTGCCGTAAAAACAGCAGCAGGGTCAGCAGCACCGGCATAATAAAGGTAAGCTTTACCCCGCGGTAAATATCCGCTTCCAGCATAAAGCGCAGGTCGCCCATGATGGAACCGTTCAGGGTGGCGCCGATCAGGGAAAGGGCAATGGCCAGGGCCAGCTGCCATAAAGCGGTAACGATGACGCCGGCGGTTGATTTCGTATCTGTTTTTATCGTATCCCACAGGGTCAGCATCACGCTCATGGAAAGGACCGGATACAGTACCGCCGATACAAAGGCCAGCCCCTGCCGGACCGACAGGCCGCGCCCCATGAACAGGCTGTACGCGGTAAGCAGCATGCCGAAAATCACCAGCAGATACTGCTTCGTGCCTTTACAGGATGGCAGAATCATGCCCATATATAACGCCAGCGCCGCCCAGGCGCCCAACGCCACTACCAGCAAAGCTTTCCGGTCCGGGTCATACGAACCGGAAAAGCCCGGATTACCGTTGGCGGAAGCAGGCGCAGCCTCACCCGGTTTCTGGAACACGCCGGCCACACCGATCTTGTAGCCGCGGCCTTTCACCTGCTGGGTGATCTTCCGCATATAGTCCAGGTTCAGGTCAATGATGTCCACGCCGTTCTGGGGTTTTAAGAATAAACGCACATAATTCACGCGGATGTTCCGCTCCTCATCCGCCAGCGCCCAGCGCCGCAACGCGTCCGGCATCATCAGCTTGCTGTTTTCCTGGGCGTCGATGTTCAGCACCCGCACCGCATTGTTGTCCACACTGCGGAGCAGGGCGTCCAGTCCCGCAAATTTGGCAAACTGCAGCTGGGTCACATGCTCCAGCAGACCCAGGCGGATATTCCGTTCCTTCAGTTTCTTTCCCATATACCCGATATCGGCAGGAAAACCGATTACGTCCGTGCCGCAGGGAATATAGGTAGTCACCTGCACGCCGGATTTATCGATCCGGGCAAAGAGGCTGTCCACGCCTTTTTGTGTATACGGCAGATAGTTTTGCGGACGTACCGCAACATAAAAGCCTTTTTCCTGCACTTCCCGCAACTCTTTCACGGACAGGCCCAGCGGCGCCTGCATCATAGGCGTCTTGGCCCGGTAATCCGGTTCCAGCAGCAGCCGGGAGTCGCCCTTTACTTCCAGAATTTCCGGAGTCTGGCTGAAGGGTTTTACCCGTTCTGCACCGTAACGCAGGAACAGGTCTTCTTTCACTTCGTTCCAGGCTTCTTCGTCATGGCCCCGGGTCACATATACCGCATCCGGATCCAAAGCCGGCGAAGCAAGGATCGCGTCAAAATCGCCCCGGTGCACACCGGCAGCCGCCTTTTGCAGCACATCCCCCGGCATGGCGGAGATTCGCTTTTCCCTGTCCAGCCGTTCCAGCGTGGTGTCGTAGACGATCAGCGTGGTCACACCGGCGTCTTTAAACTGCTGCAGCAGTTTTTCGCTGCTGTAGCCTTCCCGCTGGGCCATCATCAGGCTTCCCTGATAATCCAGGGTCTGTTCCACCGTATCATTGCGTTTTTCAATGCCGACGCGGATCTGCATCAGATACAGCGCCGCACAGAATGCAACGGCAATGCACAGGACCAATATGGGGTTGTAACGTTCTTTCCAATTCGGTACGCTCATTCTTTTTCCCTGCACGACGGAAAGCGGCGTATATCTCACGGCATACGTCGCTGTCGCTGATTATATTTGTTTTGCCGCCAGTCTCCTGGCTTCATATTCCTGCCGCAGATAGGCTTCCACAAAAGGCCGCAGGTCTCCGTCCATCACCCCGTCCACATTGGAGGTTTCGTACGTGGTGCGGTGGTCCTTCACCATCGTATACGGCTGGAACACATAGGAACGGATCTGGCTGCCCCATTCAATGGCCTGGTAATCCCCGGCCAGGTCGCTGATCTTGGCGTCCCGTTTTGCCTTTTCAAAGGCATACAGTTTACCGCGCAACATCTGCAGCGCTTTCTCGCGGTTCTGGATCTGGCTGCGTTCGTTCTGGCACTGCACCACGATACCGGTAGGCAGGTGGGTCATGCGTACGGCGGAAGAAGTCTTGTTGACGTGCTGTCCGCCGGCGCCGCTGGCCCGGTACACGTCCACACGCACTTCATCCATGTTGATTTCCACATTGACCGTGTCGTCCAGTTCCGGCATCACATCCACGGCGGAAAAAGACGTGTGACGGCGCGCATTGGCATCAAAGGGCGAAATGCGCACCAGACGGTGCACACCCTTTTCGCTTCGGAAAAAGCCATAGGCATTGTGTCCGTTGATCTGCAGGGTCGCGCTCTTGACGCCCGCTTCATCCCCGGCCAGATAATCCAGCATTTCCACCTGGTACCCGTTCCGTTCCGCAAAACGGGTAAACATGCGCAGCAGCATGGAGGTCCAGTCCTGGGCTTCCGTTCCGCCGGCGCCTGCATGCAGGGTCAGGATGGCGTTGTTGGCGTCATACTCTTCCGACAACAGCATGCCCAGCTCCAGATGGTGCAGATTTTCTTTGATTTTAGTCAGGTTTTCGTCCAGTTCCGGAATCAGGGACTCGTCCTGTTCTTCCGCTGCCATCTCCTGCAGCACTTCCAGGTCGTCCAACCCCGTTTCCAGCGCTTTGTATTCATCAACTTCCGATTTTAACCCATCCACCTCTTTGGTGATCCTGGATGCTTTTTCCGGATCATCCCAGAAGGACGGTTCCCCCATGAGATGTTCCAGTTCCCCTATTTTTTCTTCTTTGCTGGGGATGTCAAAGAGATCCCCTCATTTCGTCCAGTTTTTTCTTGAGAGCAGCGATCTCGGGTCTGTATTCTTCAAGCAGCAACTTTCTCACATCCTTTACCGGTTATTTTGCAGCTTTGCTCCTGAAAACGGCAAAGCCTGATCTGACATTGCCCAAATTCCTGTGGAAGCAACAGCCAATCCTTTATTTATTTCCCTTTTCCGCAGCAGTTTTTATATTTTTTGCCGCTGCCGCAGGGACAGGGGTCGTTCCGTCCGATTTCCGGCCCTTTATTCACCACCGGCTCTTTTACGGCTTCGCCGTCCGCGGTATCTACCGTCGGGTTGTTCATGGTAGCGTTTTCCAGCGGATCATCCATGGTCATCATCGGCTGGGATACTACGTTGACCCGGTACATGTATTTCACCACGTCATCTTCGATGGCTTCGATCATCGCCTCGAACATATCGAAAGCTTCAAACTTATATTCCACCAGCGGATCCTTCTGGCCGTATGCCCGCAGGCCCACGCCTTCACGCAGCATATCCATGGCGTCCAGATGTTCCATCCAGTGGTTGTCCACAACCTTCAGCATAACCAGGTTTTCCAGTTCCCGCATGATCTCGGGGCTGATTTCCTCTTCCCGGCTGGCGTAAATGTCATCCGCCAGTTTATGCAGGTATTCGCCGATTTCATCCCGGCCCAGGTCTGCCAGTTTTTCTTCCTTCAGTTCCCCAAAGGGTGCAAAGTACTCTTCACAGTAGCGCACCAGATTCTTCAGATCCCAGTCTTCCGAATAGGATTCCGGAGGACAGTACATGCTCATGGCCCGGTCCACGATCTTGTGGGTGAATTCCATCACGGTGGAACGCAGGTCTTCCTGATCCAGCACCTTGCGGCGTTCCTTGTAGATAACCTCGCGCTGCTGGTTCATAACGTCGTCGTACTCCAGCACCATCTTACGGATGTTGAAGTTGCGTTCTTCTACTTTCTTCTGGGCATTTTCAATGGAACTGGTAACGATCTTGTTTTCAATAGGCTCGTCTTCTTCCATGCCCAGCTTGTCCATCATGCCCTTGATCTTGTCGGAACCGAACAGACGCATCAGGTCGTCTTCCAGGGACAGATAGAACCGGGAAGAACCGGGATCGCCCTGGCGGGCGCAACGGCCACGTAACTGGTTGTCGATACGGCGGCTTTCATGCCGTTCCGTGCCCAGGATGTGCAGGCCACCCTTTTCGGCCACGCCTTCGCCCAGCACGATATCGGTACCGCGGCCGGCCATGTTGGTAGCGATGGTAACCTGCCCGGGCTGGCCGGCATCCGCTACGATCATAGCTTCTTTTTCATGATATTTGGCGTTTAATACGTTATGGGGAATGCCCTGCTTCTTCAGCAGCGCGCTCAGATCTTCGGACTGGGTGATGGAAGTGGTACCCACCAGCACCGGCTGTCCGGACTTGTGCAGTTCCACAATCTCTTTCACGACCGCCCTGTACTTGGCCGCCTTGGTCTTGTAGATCACGTCCGGATAATCGGTACGGATCATAGGCTTGTTGGTAGGAATCACGATAACATCCAGGCCGTAGATCTTCTGGAATTCCTGTTCTTCCGTCTTGGCCGTACCGGTCATACCGGCCAGCTTTTTGTACATACGGAAATAATTCTGGAATGTGATGGTAGCCAGCGTCTGGCTTTCGCGCTGTACCACCACGCCTTCCTTGGCTTCAATGGCCTGATGCAGGCCTTCAGAGTAACGGCGCCCGTACATGAGACGTCCGGTAAATTCGTCGACGATGATGACCTCTCCGTCTTTCACCACATAATCCCGGTCGCGGATCATCAGGGTCTTGGCCTTGATGGCGCACATGATATGGTGTGAGAAGTCCACGCCGTGCTCTGTGTCGTACAGGTTGCTGACGCCCAGCGCCTTTTCCGCTTTGGCGATACCTGCCTCGGTAGGCGCAACCTGTTTTTGCTTTTCGTCAACGGTATAATCTTCGCCCTCTTTCATGTTGGCCACGATACGGGCAATGACTTTATAGAGATCCGCGGACTTTTCGCCGGGGCCGGAAATAATCAGCGGGGTACGGGCTTCGTCGATCAGGATGGAGTCCACTTCGTCCACGATGCAGTAATTCAGTTCCCGCTGCACCATCTGGTCCTTGTCCACCACCATGTTGTCACGAAGGTAGTCAAAACCGAACTCGTTGTTGGTGCCGTAGGTAATATCCGCCTGGTACGCAGCCTTCCGTTCCGGGAAGTCGATCTCGTGTACGATCAGGCCGACGGACAGGCCCAGGAAATTATAGATACGGCCCATATCGATACTGTCGCGGCGGGCCAGATAATCGTTGACGGTGACCACATGAACGCCCTTGCCGGTCAGCGCATTCAGGTACACCGGCAGGGTCGCCACCAGGGTCTTGCCTTCACCGGTACGCATTTCCGAAATCTTGCCCCGGTGCAGCACCACGCCGCCGATCAGCTGCACATCAAAATGCCGCATGCCGGTCACGCGCTTGGACGCTTCCCGCACCACCGCAAACGCTTCCGGCAGAATGTCGTCAAGGGTCTCTCCTTTTTGCAGACGCAGCTTGAATTCCGACGTCTTCGCCTGCAGGTTGGCGTCGCTCATCCGCTCCATGTCCGGTTCCAGCGCGTTGATCTTATCCACGATCGGCCGGATATTTTTCAATTCCTTTTCATTAGGATCTCCGAATATCTTCTTTATTAAACCTTCCAGCAAATTCATCACTCCTTAACTTATACTGAACAATTCTGTTTACTCTTTTATCTTCGCAATCCGCTTCCTGCATTTTGCATAAAGCAAACAAATATCCATTATTGTCTATCATAAAATTTTAACAGAAAGTACAGCAAAAGTCAAAAAAACACGGCCGTTTCTGCGTAATACTTTGTGAAGTTTACGTGAATAATAGAAAAGACGCAGGACAGGTACTGTCCTGCGCCCTATCTGTATGTATTTTATTCCAGTTTCGGCTCCAGCAAGCCGTAATTTCCGTCTTTACGCCGATACACCACGCTTACCCCGCCGAAATCCGGATCAAAGAACACGAAAAAGTCGTGATTCAGCAGATTCATCTGCAGGATTGCTTCTTCCGGCGTCATGGGATTCATGGTGAAGCTCTTGCTGCGGATAATCCGGAATTCTTCTTCCGTCTCTGCCTGGGCCGGCACAGGCTCAGCAGCCGGTGCTGCTTCTGCCGGGAGCTCCCGGAAATTATTGTATTTCCGTTTCATCAGCTTGGTCTTATATTTGTGTACCTGCCTCTCAATCTTTTCAATGACAAGATCGATGGACGAATACATATCTTTCGTCGATTCCTGGGCCCGCAACAGGATGCCCTTGGCCGGAACGGTAATTTCCGCAATATGATTGCCGTTTTCTACCTTAAGAACCGCGGTGATATCTCCCACCGCCTTAAACTGCCTGGTTACCTTGTCGATCTTTTTCTCCACATACGCTTTCACTGCCGGTGATACAACGGTGTTTCTTCCTTTAACAATAATGGCCATACTGAGTCCTCCTTGAACGTCCAAGGTGTTACTTGGTTATTACAGGCTCCGGATCCGAAAGCCGCGGCCGTTTTGTTACCGATCTGTACAGCCTCCTCTTTGCGATTCCTGTCCGCTGGGTTTCGTCCCCGTTGTCCGTTGTATATTCATTCGACACGCAGCGTTTTATTCCTGTATGCAACGTAAGATTTCTAACTTTTTTCACTTTTTCATACAGAATTGCAAATTTCGTTACAACTCCGCATTATAAAATCTTGGACAGGAAGCTCTGGGTCCTGGGATTCTGGGGATGGTCGAACACCTGCTCCGGCGTTCCCTCTTCCACAATGTAGCCTCCATCCACGAACAGCACCCGGTCGCCCACTTCTTTGGCAAACCCCATTTCGTGGGTCACCACCACCATGGTCATGCCTTCCTTGGCCAGCTGCTTCATAACTTCCAGCACTTCGTTGATCATTTCCGGATCCAGTGCCGAAGTCGGCTCGTCAAACAGCATGGCTTTAGGTTTCATGCACAGAGCCCGGGCGATGGCCACACGCTGCTGCTGCCCACCGGAAAGCTGGTCCGGATAATTATTCGCCTTTTCCGCCAGCCCGACTTTCTTCAGATACATCATAGCCAGCTCTTCCGCTTCCTTCCGACCCATGTTCCGCACCTTCCTGGGAGCCAGCACCAGGTTTTCCAGCACCGTCATATGGGGGAACAGGTTAAAACGCTGGAACACCATGCCCACTTCCTTGCGGACTTCATTGATATTCGCTTTCCCGTCCAGGGGGATGTTGTCAAACACGATTTCCCCGCCCGTGGGTACTTCCAGATAATTGATGCAGCGCAATAAGGTGGACTTGCCGCTGCCGGAGGGCCCGATGATGACCACCACTTCTTTTTCTTTGATGTTAAGGTCAATACGCTTCAGTACATGAAGGTCGCCGAAGCTCTTCTGCAGACCTGTAATTTTTATAATATCCTGTCGTTCTGTCATTTCGTATCAAACTTCCTTTCCAGGATGCCGGTAAGCCGGGCTACCGTAAAAGTCAGGATCAGGTACATGATCGCCACCGCCATCCAGATTTCAAAGGACGCATAGGTGCGGGCAATGATCAGCTGGCCCCGGCGAGTCAGTTCTTCAAAGCCGATTACGGATACCAGGGAGGAATCCTTCAGCATGGCGATGAATTCGTTGCCCAGGGGAGGGATGATGCGCTTGAAGGCCTGGGGCAAAATAATATAGCGCATGGTCTGCCACCAGGTCATGCCCAGGCTGCGCCCGGCTTCCATCTGACCCACGTCAATAGACTGGATACCGCCGCGGAACACTTCCGCCACATAGGCGCCACTGTTGATGGAGCAGGCAGAGATGGCTGCGAAGAAGGCGTCCACCCGGCTCCCGATGATACTGGGCAGCGCAAAATACACCAGGAAAATCTGGATCAGAAGCGGCGTGCCCCGGATAAAATCCACATACACATTGCCCAGCCAGCGTAAAACTTTAACATCAGACAGTCGCGCCAGCGCTACTATGATACCGATCAGCATACCGAAAAACACGCTGAGCGCCGTAATTTCCACCGTAATACCGGCCCCCGCTATCAACAGCGGTATCGCGCTTTTTATCAATTCAATATTCATGTCCATAAAGCAAATCCTTCTTATTTTTTGTATTTTTTTGCACAACCATAACACAGATCCGTCCGAAGGAAAGGAATGCTATGCAACGCCGGATACGGTTTATTCCCGCAGTTGTACTGCACACAGAAGATCCGTACAGAACCGGCTTTGCATGTATTATACTACATAAATAAAAAATACAAAAGGGAATTTTATGCAAAACTCCCTTTTGTTTATCAATATGCATTCAATTGCCTGCGCTGTGATAATGACCGACTTGCAACAACACGGCTTATTTTTTCACGGCGCCGAACCATTTTGCATAAATCTTGTCATATTCGCCGTTCTTCTTCAGATCCAGCAGGGCCTTGTTGATATCCTTTGTCAGCGGGCTGTTTTTCTTCAGGGACAGGCCGTAAGACTCAGCTTCCATGGTGTCGCCTACGATCTTGGCATAGTCTTTGCCGCCGCCGGTAGCCAGGAAGTATTCCGCTACGGGCTTATCGATGATAACCGCTTCCACGCCCTTGTTCTTTAATTCCAGGAAAACTTCCGCGTTGGTGTTAAAGTTCTTCACTTTGGCGCCGGGAACTTTGGCCGCCCGTTCTGCGCCGGTGGTACCGATCTGTACCGCGATGCCTTTGTTGTTCAGTTCATTGATACCCTTTACCGCCGTGTTGTCCTTGTTTACCACAACCACCAGACCGGCTACATAATAGGGATCGCTCATGTCAACAGCTTTCTGACGGTCCGGAGTGATGCTCATGCCCGCGGCAGCCACATCGATATTGCCTGCGTTCAGGGCAGGGATCAGGGCATCAAAGCCCATGTTCAGGATTTCCACTTTCATATTCAGCTGCTTGCCGATGGCGCGGATCAGATCCATATCGAAACCGTCAAATTCCTTGCTGCCGTCTTTCTGGAATTCAAAAGGAGCAAAGGTAGGTTCCGTACCTACCCGCAGCACTTTGGGAGCCTCGGCTTTTTTCTTTTCTCCGCCGCCGCAGCCGGCTGCCATCATAACCACCATAACCATTGCCATCAATAACATAAAGGTCTTTTTCATTTTCAGTATCTCCTTACATATCAGTTTTAATTATTTTGCAGGTTTGCTGCCAAACCATTTTTCATACAGCTTGTCATAGGTTCCGTTCTTCTTCAGGGTATCCAGCGCCTTGTCCACTTCCTTGGCCAGTTCCGGTTTCTTCTTGGAAATTACGATGCCGTAATCTTCCGCCGTCAGAGGCTCGCCGGCCAGCTTGGCATATTCGCTGCCGCCGTTCTTCAGGAAGTACTGCAATACGGGCAGGTCGCTGACAACGGCGTCCGCGCCTTTGTTCTTCAGTTCCATGCAGGCCAGGTCGCTGGTATTGAAGGTCTTAACAACAGCGCCCTTGCTTTTCAGTTTTTCCGCATACATAGCGCCGGTGGTACCCATCTGCACCGCAATGGTCTTGCCTTTCAGGTCCTCAAATTTCTTTACGTCATTCACTTCCTTGCGTACCACAAAAGCCAAACCGGACTTGTAATAGGGCTGCGAGAAAATAACCTGCTGTTTCCGTTCTTCCGTAATGCTGAAGCCTGCGATGGACACATCCAGGTTGCCGGCGTTGATCGCCGGAATCAGCGCATCAAAGCCCATGTTTCTGATCGTGCATTTCTTGTATCCCATTTCCTTGGCGATAGCGCGGATCAGATCCATATCGAAACCGGTAAACTCTTTGGAATCCTTTTCCGGGAATTCAAAGGGCGCAAAGGACGGTTCCGTGCCTACGATCAGTTCCTCTTTCGCAGCGGGCGCCGGAGCTGCTGCTTTCTTGTCGTCAGCCTTTTTATCCCCGCCGCCGCAGCCGGCTGCCAGGATCCCCAGGGCCAATACCAGGATACTCAATAATACGGTTAACTTCTTCATCTTTCTTCCCCTCCAGAATGATTTTTAATATTTTCCGCTGTTCAGCGTGGAGTTCACTTTTCCCCTTTTCCAAACCATTTTTCATACAGTTTATCATAGGTTCCGTTTCTTTTCAAATTATCCAGTGCCTTATCCATGGCTTTTTGCATGTCCGGCTTCTTTTTTCCCATCAGGATACCGTATTCTTCTACGGTCAGCGGATTGCCTGCCAAACTGGCGAAGGCACTGCCGCCATTTTTCAGGAAATACTGCAATACCGGCAGATCGCACACCACCGCGTCCGCCTTTCCGTTCTTCAGCTCCGTAAAGGCCTGCTCGTTGGAGGCAAAGGCTTTGATCACGGCGCCCTTTTCTTCCAGCTGGCGGGCATACACTTCGCCGGTGGTTTCTTTCTGCACCGCGATGGTCTTTGCCTTCAGATCCTCGAAGGTTTTTACATCGGTTATCCCTTTCCTCACGATAAACGCAAGACCGGATTTATAATAAGGCTGGGTAAACAGAACGACCCGCTTGCGGGTATCATTGATGGTCACGGCGGAAATGGCAACATCAGCTTTACCCGAATTCACAGCCGGGATCAGTGCGTCAAAATCCATATTCACCACGGTGCACTTTTTGAAACCGATCTCCTGCGCAACGGCCTGGATCAACTCCACATCAAAGCCGGTCAGCTTTCCGGTTTTTTCATCCGTAAACTCAAAAGGCGCAAACGCCGCTTCCGTACCAACGACCAGTTCGTCCTTCAAAACCGCCTTATACTCGTTCTTCTCGTTTTTACTGCCGCCGCAGCCGACGGTCACCAGCAAAACCAGAAAGATCAAAACAGCCAGTAGTTTTTTCATGCAATATTGCCTCCGGGACCACTGTTTCATGTTGGGAAAAATCTGTTCCTGAAATAAAAACGCCCCGGCTGACCTGGTTTTCGCCCCCACACCCGCCTGCTGGAAGGTTCGCTCCTAAGCATCCGCTCCCCACTACTGCTTCTCTCGTAAAAAGAATGACCGGCCCATGCCGCCGTTACGCCGACATGTCCTTCCTTCCCTACGGCAGGACTTACTTCTAAGCTGCACCGTGCTCACAGTACTTATACTGCTTACGTGGATCGTTTCGCCTGCAACTGGCATCGACTTTCAACCACAGACCCGGATTGTTTTTATTCATTTAATATAGCACACCGCATTGAATATTTCAAGCATTTTACAGCACGATTGCAAGGTCTTTCCATCAGGTGTTTAATTGTTAACACAACGGAGCGCGTATGGCGAACCTGTTTTTGGCAAATTTATGTTTGTCTTGACGTTTACCCCCAAAGCCACTATACTATAATCACACATAAAAAATCGAAACCATGACCGGATCCGTTCCGGTTATATTTATCTGGCAGAAAAACTACGAGAACGCCGGTTTCACGGGCTTGCGCGCGTACCGGACAACGAAACCGCGGTTCTCTCCAATACATGAAGTACGGACGTGATATTATGCTTTCAATTCCTCAGTATCTCGATTTCGCCTTCACAGGGAAAACAAAAGAGATTTGCAGCTTTTTTTTAGAACTTTTACAACGGAAGAACGGGGCCCTTTACCTCCATTCGCAACAGGTTGCCAATTATGCGGCCAGCGTGGCCGCCAAGCTGGGACTCTCCCGCAAGGAGATCGGCATCATCCGGACAGCGGCACTGATGCATGACATCGGTCTGTTAAGCGTTCCCAACAGCATATTGAATAAATTCCCCTATCTGAGCACCCGGGAAATGGCCCAGTACAAACGCCACTGTATTGCCGGCTGCAGCATGCTGGAAAACATGGAGGAATTCTCCGGCGTCATCGACCTGATTCGCAGCCACCACGAAAAGTGGGACGGCACGGGGTATCCCAAACGGCTGAAGGGCGTGAACATCCCTTTGGGCGCGCGGATCATCAGTGTGGCGGATTATTATGACAGTGTGATCAACCCCTGCTCGGCCCAGTGGCAGAAAAGCCATCAGGAAGCGCTGCAGGAACTGTTAAGCGCGATGGGGACTTCCTTTGATCCGGAAATTGTCAAGGCATTTGTTGAAGCAATCGCCCCGGGCAATACCATAAAGGCCCTGCCTGTTTACAGTAAGAAAGGCAAAAAGGGAAAAGTGAAAACGGCCGCCGCCGTTTTGGCTTCTGCTGCGACAAAAACGGCTGAGACCGAAAAAATAGCGGAGACCGGTGAAGCCAAAGAATACGCATAAAACACAACAGATAAAAACACAGCAGGTTACGGATTCTGTTCCGCAGCCTGCTGTTTGTTTTTTGCTGTTGTTTTGGGAGACATTGACGCAGTCAGTCACAAAAAGCACCGGTCAGCGTGCAGACGAATGAATCAGCGTCTCCTTTACTATTTGACAAGTTCGTTCAGCACTTCTTCCGTATGTTCCCCTAACCGGGGCGCCCGCCGGTAAAAGGCGCAGGGTGTTTTGGAAAACTTGGGAACAAACCCCATGGTCTTATAATTCCCCAGCTCCGCATCTTCGATTTCCAGCACCATCTCATCCGCCTTTGCCTGCTCCGTAGCCAGGGCCTCGTCATAATTCAGCACGGGAGCCAGACAGGCATCCGATCCTTTTGCCAGTTCTATCCACTCTTTCAGCGGTTTTTCCGCAAACGAAGCCGCCAGTTCATGCTTGATATAGACATGTTTGTCCTCATCTCGAATCAGCGGGATCAAATCCGGCCGTTCCAGCAGATTGCACAGGTTTGTCCAGAATTTTTCTTCCAGACAGCCCACGCTCACATACCTTCCGTCTTCGGTCTGATAAATATTATAGTTGGGATAAGCGCCGCTCAGCCAGTTGTTGCCCCGCATATTGACAAACCCGTTTCCGAAATAGGTTGCGCTGACGCCCGGCACCAGGGCCAGACAGGTATCGAACAGGGAAATGCTGATCTCCTGCCCTTCCCCCGTTTTTTCCGCATGGTGCAGCGCCGCCAGGATGGACATGCCCGCCATGGCCGAAGCCTGCATATCCGCAATCAGTATGCCGGGAATAGCCGGGCTGCCGTAACGCTTTCCGCTTAAAGAAACCAGTCCGGCCAGACTCTGGTACCCGATATCGTGGTCCGCCTGTTTTACCAGCGGCCCCTTCGTACCGTAACCGGTGATGGCACAATAGACGATTTTCGGATTGATCTTACGCACGGTTTCAAAATCGATTCCCAGTTTTTTCATTACGCCGGGCCGGAAGCTTTCCACCACCACGTCGGCGGTCTTTGCCAGTTCCATAAACACAGCTTTGTCTTCTTCCTGTTTTAAATCCATGGCCACGCTTCGTTTATTGCGGTTCACTTCCATGAACCAGCAGGCAAAATCACCCCGGCGGGGCACAAAATCCCGGGCGTAGTCCCCTTTTACCGGTTCTTCGATTTTGATTACATCCGCGCCCATATCGGCAAACATGCGGGTACAGAAGGGTCCGGGCAACAGCCGGGATAAGTCGAGTATTCTGACGTCCTGTAAGGGTCCCATGGTTTCACTCCTTTTGCTTACACCTACATACTACTGATTTTGTTTTCTATTCTTATTTTAATCGGTTACGCAAAAGTTGACAAGTGCAACAGAAAAACGTAAACTGGAAGAAACACTGTTTACGGAATTCTAATGTTTACGGAATACTAAAATGTAAAGGGGTCGCTATCATGTCTGTGGAACGCGCCAGAAAGTTTCTGTCCCAGTTCGGTATGGAAGATAAAATCATAACATTTAAGGAGTCCAGCGCTACGGTGGAGCTGGCCGCCAAGGCTGCCGGAACGGAGCCGGCCCGCATCGCCAAAACGCTTTCCTTTGCAGGGAAAGAGCATCCTGTTTTAATTGTAACTGCCGGGGATACAAAAATCGATAATGCCAGATTCAAGCACTTTTTCGGCATGAAAGCCCACATGCTTCCCTTTGCCGAAGTGGAAGAACAGATCGGTCACGCGCCCGGCGGCGTCTGCCCCTTCGGCGTGAACGAAGGCGTCAAAGTGTATCTGGATATTTCCATGAAGCGGTTTCCTACCATGTTCCCTGCCGCAGGCGAAGAAAACAACGCCATTGAGCTGACACCGGAAGAGCTGGAAAAATACACCGTCAACGAGGGCTGGGTAGACCTTTGCAAGGGCTGGCAGGATAACTGAGACAGCAGATAACCGACGTATCAGCGATCCATTCGTGTACAGGGAAGCGGCTCGATATCGGCGATTCGTTCGTGTACATGCCTGTCGCGTACATGTCTGTTATCAGTTGAACCCGTTTCATACGGCCAAATGAATTGAAAATTAAAACCGTAATGTTTTGGAATGCGTCTTTCCTTAAATCTGCACTCCGGGCATTACGGTTTTTCTGTTTTGGTTTTCCTTCTGGTTCTTCTGTTCAGCTTTTCTTTTTCATGAAAAAGGGTGCAAGCAGGGAGATGGCAGCGGCTGCCAGGAAGAACAGGCAGATAGGTCTTGTGAAGAAGATGGCGGGATTACCGTCGCTCATGATCAGGGAGCCTACAAAATTCTGCTCTGCCATACCGCCTAAGATGATGCCGATGATGATGGCGCTCATGGAAAACTTCAGCTTGTTTAAAAAATATCCGATGAACCCGCTGGCCACCATCACATACACATCCGTCATGGAATTCCCGTAGCTGTAAGTCCCCACAAAGGTCATCAGCATAATGATGGGAAGCAGGATCTCATTCGGCACGTTGGTCAGTTTTACAAAGAGACGGATCAGCGAATAGCCCATGCAGGCCATGATGATATTGGCCAGCAGCAGGCCGATAAAGATCGCATATACGTCCGGCGCTTTCTCAATGAACAGCAGCGGCCCCGGCTGCAGGCCCTGTACCATCAGCGCCCCCATCATGATGGCGGTGGCCCCGTCCCCGGGAATGCCCAGGGTCAGCACCGGGATAAACGCCCCGCCGCTGACAGCATTGTTCCCGGCCTCCGGCGCGGCTACGCCTTCCGGTTCCCCGTGTCCGAAGTTTTCGCTGTGTTTGCTCCACCGCTTGGCCTGGTCGTAAGACACAAAGCTGGCAATATCCCCGCCGGTTCCGGGGATACAGCCGATAAACGTACCGATGGCGCTGCTGCGCAGCATGGTCACAAAGCAGCGTTTCAAATCTGCCATGGACGGCAGCACCTTATGAATGGTCACGTGCTGCTTAAGCTGTGATTTCTGCCAGCAGTCCTCCACACTCTGCAGCATCTGCGCCAACGCAAACACGCCGATCAGGATCGGGATAAAGCTGACGCCGCCCAACAGGTAGGTGGTATCTAATGTAAAACGGATGGCGCCGCTCATGGCGTCAATGCCCACCGTGGCCAGGAACAGGCCGATGATACCGCCCATGATTCCTTTCAGCACGTTGCCGCTGGATACACTGGTGATAATGGACAGCCCGAATACCGCCAGCGCAAAATATTCCGGTTTGGAAAACTGCAGGGAAATTTTAGCCAGAAGAGGCGCGCAGATAATCAGGCAGATCGTACTGAAGATGCCGCCAAAGGCGCTGGCCGTAGTGGAAAGTCCCAAAGCCCGGCCCGGCTGACGCAGTTCCACGGCCATGGGATAGCCGTCCAGGGTCGTAGCCACACTGGCAGGGGTGCCCGGCGTCTTCAGCAGGATCGCACTGATGCTTCCCCCGTAAATCGCGCCGCAGTAGATGCCCAACAGCATCAATATGCCCGCCATCCCTTTAAAGGCAAAGGCCAGGGGCAGCAGCAGCGCCAGTCCCATGTTCACGGAAAGGCCCGGCATGGCGCCGAACATAATGCCCACGCCTACGCCAAAAATCAGACACACAAAATTAAACGGTTCTGCAATAAGTCCTAATGCTGTAATAATGTCCGCCATCGTCCCCCTCCTATTCTAAAAACACAGAGGACGGCAGCGACGTATGCAGAAGCTGTCCGAACACCAGATAAATAAACAATGTCACGCAAAGGGCTGTCAGCAGCATCCGCTTTTTGTCACGGCATTCCAGCCGGTACATAAGGCAGGGGATCAGCAACAGAGCCGCAGGGTAAAACCCGGTGAGATGCACCAACCCGCAAAACGCGGCGATCAGTCCCATCACCACATACACCTGCCGGTTGGCCGCCGTACCCAACGCGATTCGTTCTTCCGCCAGTTCCTGTCGGTGGAAGAGCGTATAAACCGCCAGGACAGCCGCCGCAACGGCCAGGGCCAGACCCAGCAGGAACGGCCAGAACCCCGGTCCCGGCCCCTGCTCCGTCATATCCATGGGAAAACGGGACGAGGCGCCCATCATACAGCCGCCCATGGCCAGCCCTGCAATACACACCACAAAATTGCACCATTTCATGGAAACCATAGGATAACTCTCCTGTCAGAAGAAGCCGTAGCGATATCGAAATACCGCTGCGGCTTTTGTTAAAGGAAGTACGGATCCGTTCTTCCGTACTTCCAATCGGTTTTACTTTTTCAGGAACTTGGCATACATGGCGTCGTCGTCCGCCATCATCTTATCGCAGGCATCGCCCACGATGGCAGTAGGATCGATCCCCTGCTTTTTGAAGTAATCCTTAAATTCTTTGCTGTTGCAGACCTTTTCAGCCGCCTTGCGCAGTACGTCCATCTTTTCCTTCGGCGTTCCTTTCGGTGCTACCAGCGCCGCCCAGGCGCGGATCGCCATAGGATGTCCCAGTTCCTTAAAGGTCGGAACGTTGGGATAGAATTCGCTGCGGGTATCCGCCATCACAGCCAGAATCTTCAGCGTGCCTGCATCGATCTGACTCTTGAACACGCTGGGGTCCGCCAGGGTCGCGTCGATATGTTTGCCCGCCAGGGCAGCCGCAATGTCGGCGCTTCCTTTCGGATAAGGAACGTGTTTAAACTTTACGTCAAATTCCTTTTCAAAGTTCAGCGCGGCAATATGCCAGATGGCGCCGGTACCGGAGTTGCCCATGGAAATCTTGCCGGCATTGTCTTTTGCATATTTTACAAACTCATCCAGGGTATTGTACGGCGCTTCCTTCGTAACGATCAGGGCTGCGGGAGCCGCAATGGGCGCGCACACGGAAACATAATTTTTGTTGGTCACGGTGGCTTTGCCCTGATGAGGGAACATGGCCAGCTCTACCGTCACCATACCTAAGGTATGTCCGTCCGGTTTCGCCTTGGACAGTTCCACCATGCCGGTGATACCGCCGCCGTCCGGTTTATTTACGGGAACAAACTTGCTTCCCTTTAATTCCTTTTGCAGGAACGAGATCAGCCCGCGGGCACTGGTGTCCGTACCGCCGCCCGGCGCTTTCGGAATAATGACAGTAATGTCGCCGTCAGCCGGGTAGGCCGCTTTCTTTTCCGTGCTGCCGCCACAGCCGGCCACACCTAACAACATGGCTGTCAACATCAATAAGGTGATCAGTTTCTTCATAGTTTTTTCTCCTTTTACTTCATTAGAGTATTCTTATTTTATCATATGTTTCGCCTGGCTGCATCATGTATGTTCCCGGATCCTGAACTTACGGCACTGGGCAATCTCACGCCAGGTCAGAAACGCCACGGCAATGTTCTCCCGGTTGTATGTGTAAGACACCCACAACCCGTTAAAGGCGTACGTTAAGGACGGATAACTGAATTCGCCCTTCCCTTTTTCTAGCCGCAGGAACATTTCCCAGCGGCTGCCGTCTTCCCGGCCCATGAACAGGGCCAGCGGCGTGCGGGCGCCCCAGTTGCCCCGCACCGGATTGCAGGCCAGAAACAGCCGGCCCCCCGGCACACGGATCACATCAAATCCGCTGTTGTTATTGTACAGTTCCGTAGGCTGCGGGTCTGTCCAATGCTTCCCCTCATCTTCCGAAACACTGCTGTAAATATAGCCTTCCGTGCTGCGCATATACATGTGCAGCCGTCCCATTTCCTGCCAGATGACCGGCTGGATGACGCCGCGTCCGTTAAAGCTCTGGGCGCTGAGAGGCGGCAGCTCGGAAACAGCGACCGGTTCTGCCTGCCCGTGCTCCCCGGCTTCCGGCAAATTAAGCGCCAGCAGGTTCAGCCCCAGTAACGCGGTACGGTTCCAGGTGATTCCGTAATTATCGCTGTAATCACAGAAGCACTGCCACTCGCCCCGCTCAATGCTCCCCCCCGCGCAGATACGCCCGGAAGGAAGGAGGATGGGTTTTGTCCGCACCGGCCCGCGCCCTCCGGTGGCGTCACCCGGTACCAGCGGACGGGGATGACCCCAATATACCGGGTCCGTCCGGCTCAGCATGACCATGGTCTTCCAGTCCGCAATTTTATTCCCGGTTTTGAAAAACAGCAGCACATGTTCGTGCTGGACCAGCAGCACCGGGTTCCAGCAGGCTTCCGGCATGTTCGTGATGCAGACCGGTTCCGTCCAGTCGCAGGATACCTCCAACGTTTCCTGCACACGACCGTCATGGATATGCTCCCGGCCGCTATCCGGCTTTTTCTCTTTCACCGCAGTATAACGGGGCCTGCCTACCGAGAAATAAATTTCCGTATCCGCCGCGCCTTCCCGGCTGCCGCCGAACCAGACACACAGCAGAGAGCCGTTTGGCAGCGCCGTCAGACAGCTGCCGTGGCACATGGGTGTGGGCAGTGTTTTGCATATCAGTTGTTTAAACAAAAAAGGTCACACCTTTCCTTGTTCATTGTTATTCTTATTTTACCATTTCATCTAAAAATTCGCAAAAAAATACGGGGCTTCGGAATAAAACCAAAGCCCCGGTTCACAAACTCAGGTATTAGCCAGGCAGTCCGTCTGCGCCTTTGACGGAAACGGTTGCCCGTAAGAAACAGGCAGTCGCTCCGTTTAAACACGGACCGCAAACGGTTCGTTATTTGTTTTTCTGATAGAATTCTTCCATGAACTGCGCCAGCGCTTCACAGCCTGCCAACGGCATGGCGTTGTAAATGGAAGCGCGGATACCGCCTACGCTGCGGTGTCCTTTCAGTCCGCCCAGCCCGCGCTGTTTCCCTTCCTCCACAAATTTTGCTTCCAGTTCTTTGGAAGGCAGGTTGAAGGTCACGTTCATGATGGAACGGCTGGCCTTTTCCGCCCGGCCTTTATAAAATTCCGGATACTTGTCCAGCAGCGCATACAACAAAGCCGCTTTTTTCCGGTTCACGGTTTCCATAGCCGCCAGGCCGCCCTGTTTCTTCAGCCACTTTGCCACCTTACCTACGATGTAGATGGCAAATACCGGCGGCGTGTTGTACAGGGAATCCTTATTCAGTATGGTCTCATAGTTCATCATGACGGGCAGCTTTTTGTCGCGGCCTGCCACGTAATCTTTCTTCGCAATGATCAGCACCACGCCGGCGGGCCCGATATTCTTCTGTGCTCCGCTGTAAATTAGGGAGAACTTCTCTACCGGGAAAGGACGGGACAGAATTTCCGAAGACATATCTGCGATCAGGGGCACGTCTCCCGTTTCCGGATAGGCAAAATACTCCGTGCCTTCAATGGTATTGTTGCCGGTAATGTGCAGGTATGCGCAGTTTTCGGGCAGCTTCACTTCTTCCGGACGGGGCACCCGGTCGTAGCCCCGGTCTTTGGAGCTGAACACTTTCACCGCCTTGCCCACTTTTTCCGCTTCTTCAAACGCTTTATCGGAGAAAGAACCGGTGTCGGAATACGCCGCCGTCATCCCTTCTTTCAAAAAGTTGCAGGGCACGCAGCTGAACTGCAGGCTGCCGCCGCCGCCCATAAAGAAGATGCCGTAATCGTCCGACAGATTCAGCAGGTCCTTAATATCCTGTTTGGTCTCTTCCAGCACTTTTTCAAAGGCAGGGCTGCGATGGCTGATTTCCAGGATGGACATCCCGGTATTGTTAAAATCCAGCAGTTCCGCCTGTACTTCTTCCAACACTTCCAGAGGCAGGGCCGCAGGGCCCGCGTTAAAATTGAATATCCGGCTCACGTTGATTACTCCTTTTCACAAAATTATATAAATTACTGCAAATCTTCCAGCAAGTGCACCACCATGCCGTCTCGTAATTTGGGTTCAAACCAGGTGGACTTAGGCGGCATGATCTGGCCCGCGTCCGCAACGGACATGACTTCCTGCATCAGGGTGGGGTACATGGAGAAGGCCACGGCAAATTTGCCGCTGTCCACCTTACGTTCCAGTTCCTCCAGGCCCCGGATGCCGCCCACAAAACCAATGCGGTCATCCGTGCGGGGGTCGCCGATTTTCAGGACAGGCGCCAGCAGATTGTTTTGCAGAATGGAAACATCCAATGCGGCAATGGTATCCTTCGGGTCAAAGGTGCCCTCTTTGGCTTTCAGTTCATACCAGCGTCCCGCCAGATACATGCCGAAGGTATGGCGTTTCTCCGGATGATACGCTTTCCGCACAGGCTTAATCTGGAACTTCTCTTCCACGGCCCGCATGAACGTGATTTCACTGTAACCGGCCAAATCGGCTACAACACGGTTGTAGTCCAGTATCTCCATCATGTTGTCGGGGAAGATGACGGCCTGGAAGTATTCATATTCTGCATTTGCATCCTTTGCGCCCGCTTCCTTTTCCCTTTGGTCCGCCACGCGCATGGCTCCGGCGCAGCGATGATGGCCGTCCGCAATGTAAAACGCGGGCACCGCCTCAAAGAGACGGATGATCTCCCGGATCTGCACCGGGTCGTCTACCACATACAGGGTATTGCGCACGCCGTCTTCGGCGATAAAGTTGATGACCGGTTCCCGCTCCGCCATCAGCTTCAGGATGTATGAGCTGATTTCCGGACGCTGTCGGTAGGTCAGGAACACCGGACCTGTCTGGGCTTTTGTCACGGTAATGTGACGTACCCGGTCCTGCTCCTTTTCCGTGCGGGTCAGTTCGTGCCGACGGATGGTGCCGTTGCGGTATTCTTCCACCGCTGCCGTTGCCACCAGTCCGATCTGGATATGCTGGTTCATCCGCTGCCGGTAAATATAAAAGCAGGGCGTCTTATCCTGTTTCATTTTGCCGCTGGTAACATAGCTGACCAGATTTTCCCTGGCCTTTGCGTAGACTTCATCACTGTAGGGGTCTGTACCTTCGGGCAGCGTGGCTTCCGATTTGGTTACTGTTAAAAAACTGAATGGATCCGCCGCGATTTTTGCGCGGGCTTCTTCCGTGTCCATTACGTCATAGGGCAGCGATGCGATTTTCGCAGCCAGTTCCGATTCCGGTCTCAATCCTCTGAAAGGTCTTACCGTTGCCATAGAAAAACCTCCTGTATAAAAACTATAAACACTGTTCTCAGGAAAAGCATTCGCAAAACCGTGCATGATTGCTATTCCACGGACTCACTCGCCTGTGGCTTCGAAACTCGGGGCTACGCCCCTCAGACAGTCTCGCCACGACGGCTCATTTCGTCTCACGGAATGACGCAATCATTCCCGATGTTTTGCTCATTTCTTTTCCTGAATTGTAGTTCATTATTATTTCAGCTAATATCTAATTATAGTAGTAAAAAGAAACGAATGTCAATATATGTTGTACATCTTTCACAATTATGCTATGCTTTTTCACAAATACAGGAGACAAATCCATTTTTATTTTCTGTCTGTAATTGCAGAAAACGGGAACTCGCTATATAATAATTAAGTATTACAGTTTGCAAAAGGACGGTTTTTACCTTGCATTTTAATAAGAAAGTGATTCAGCGGGCCATGCCGATCTATATCGGGTATTTGTTTCTGGGGCTGGCCTGCGGTATTTTGGGACAGCAGGCGCATATCGCTCCTGTCGAAGCGTTCATCATGAGCATTTTGGCTTACTCGGGCAGCGGGCAGTTTATCTGCATCGCCATGCTGATGGATAACGCATCCCTGTTTTCCATTCTGGTTACCAATTTTATGGTAAGCCTGCGGTACATGTTCTTTTCCACAGCCATGTACCCGCATATTAAAGATTGCTCTCTTCCTTATTCTGTTATCTTCGCCCAGAATATTACCGACGAGACCTTCGCGGTAAACCTGGACAGCTTTAGTAAAGATAAGGACTGGGATCCGCAGCAAGGGCTGGCGTTGGGTTTTTCTCCCTGCCTGGTCTGGGCCAGCGCCAACTTTATCGGCTGCACGGCGGCAGCCTGGCTGAATCCTCCAACGGAACTGGTTTCCTACATTCTGGTTGCCATGTTCTTAGGTATCTGGAGCGGTTACCTGCATGATACGGTGTTGCTGATTGCCGGACTCCTGGGCGGCATTCTTTCGGTACTGCTTTCCTTTGTGGTACCCTTTAAGCTGCACATCGTACTGGCCACGCTGATTGTGTCTGTCATTGCCTGCTGGCTGGAAGTAAAACGTTCGAAAAAAGAAGAAGCGAATTCCTGATCATAAGCAAAGCAGCCTCTTTGCTTACACAAACAAATGCCGGAAAATAACCGGCAGACTGGAGAATCCAAATGGACAATGAATCCTTATATATATACGGCGCCACCCTGATGATGGTGATCGGCACTTTTTCCTGCCGGGAGCTTCCCCTGCTGTTGCTGCGGGGCCGCAAGCTGTCTGACTGGTTCAACATCTGGCTGAAGTACATCCCTACCGCCATTTTCGGCGCGCTGATTTTCCCCGACATTTTCCTGAAAGATAATGCGCTGAACTTTTCCCTGCAGAACTACGGTCTGTGGGCTACCGTCTGCGCTTTCCCCATCGTTTATAAGACGCAGTCACTGCCGGTGGCTCTTGTGGCGGGAACGGTTTTCTTCTGCATTTTTAAATACGTAATTTAAGGAAACACTGATTAATTCGTCTGTACGCTGACCGGTCTTATTGCGCTGTTGCAATCTATGCTGTTGCAGTCAATACGAAAGCTCCCTCTTTCCTTCTGGTGTATGTGGAGGATTTTATGAATTTCACTTTAAAAACACAAATCGGAACAATCGCCATTGTACTGATTTCTTCTTTTTTTACATCTGCAGTAACTGCAGCCCCTGCCGCGCCGGCCATACGCACCCCGGGCAAACCTGCGGCACAGCCTGCTCCTGCTATTTCCCGGGAAACACCTCCCCCGGCAACCACTGCAACCACTGAACCCGCACCTCAGCCTGCAGTCTCTGCTCCGACTGCCAAAACGGAACCTGCCGTTGCAGCGCCGCCTCAAACGGTACAGCCGGCTCAGCCTGCAACACCACCTCAAACAGCGCAGCCGGCTGCAGTGCCGACACAAACATCGCGGTCGGAAACCACGACAGACAATCCTGTTCAGCCCAAAACCCAACCAGTCTCCGTCAATCCTGCAAAAACACAAAGCGCTCCGGTCGCAAATCAATCAACGATTTCCGATAAACCCACAGTTACGAGTACGCCAGCCGTAACAAATTCACCGGCCGTCACAACAACTCCGACTACTAATACCAAAACCGGTACCACCCCCGACGCAAAGGCCAAAAAGGAACCTTCCAAACCCTTCGCAACACAAAAACAAAGTGCCGCGGTTGTGCCAGGCCATCCTTTCCGCATCCAGAACAAAGCGGAAAACTACAACTCCCTGCTGTCCAAAACTGCGACGCGAAAACTAGATGCCGCTTTAGCGGACATGATCGGAGGCTACGGGGAAAAAGTGCCGGGGCTGGCGGTCATCGTGTACAAAAACGGCAAGGAAGTGTACCGCAACATGATGGGCAATCGTTTCCTCAGTCCCCGAAAGAAGAACTGGAACCTGCCCGTTACGTCAGACAGCCGATTCCGTGTGGCTTCCATTTCCAAAGTTTTCACCGCAACCGGTTACATGCAGCTGGTGGAAGAAGGCAAAATCAATCTGGACGAAGACGTGAGCCGTTACCTTGGTTTTACCCTGCGGAACCCGGGCTATCCCCACAAGCCGATCACATCCCGGATGCTGCTGTCCCACACTTCGTCTATCCGGGACTACCCTACGCCCTATGTCCCGTTTAAGAGCAACGTCAAATCCTTTTTTACTTCGGCGGACTGCTGGACAAGAAGCAAAGCCCCCGGCTCGTATTTCAGCTATTGCAACCTGAACTTCGTACTGCTGGCTACCATTATGGAAAAAGTGTCCGGCCAGCGTTTCGACAAATACATCACAAAGAAAGTGCTGAAACCGCTGGATATCAAAGGCAGCTTCAATCTGCGGGACTTTTCCGATTCCGATTTGCAGAAGATGGGAACCTTATACCGCAAGACAAAAGGAGAGTCCGGCCGCTATTACGCACAGATTGACGACCGTCCCATCGATCTGCCAAGCGCTTCTATGCTTTCCAGTTACCGTCCCGGAACCAACGCCGGCATCTTTTCCCCGCAGGGAGGGCTGCGTATCTCCCCGGAAGAACTGGGCCACATGCTGGAGATGCTGCTGAACCGGGGTAAATACAAAGGGAGAGAAATCCTGAAACCCGCTACGGTTCAGCTGATGGAAAAACCGGTGTGGAATTACACACCGGCACAGCCAAATGGTGACATAGATAATGATGCGATTGAAAGCTACGGCCTGGCACTGCAGTATTTCAGCGGCAGCGGTTCCACCAAACCAACCCCCAACCGGCCTGACTTTGACCTGGTCGGGCATCTGGGAGAAGCTTACGGTTTCATCGGCGGCCTGATGTGGCAGCCCGGCACAAAGAACGGCTTTATCTTTTTGCAGAACGGCTTCGCCACCGACTACAAACATAACAAAGGACGCTACAGCCGCAACTACCGCTGGGAAGAGAACTTCATGAAAGCCATTATTGAAAACGTATTCCCCAAATAAAACCTAAAAGGAGCTGCCACTGCGCGCAACGTTTCAAACGTTCGCTGCAGGTTGGCAGCTCCTTTTTTCCTGTACTTTTTATATCTTCATCTTTTTCAGCTTCCACGTGTTATTTGCCACCAATGCCGCCGCCGCAATGGTTGCCACAAGCAGCATCCAGGGCTGCAGCAGGGGGCCGCCCAACAAGTACGCGATCCCAAGAGCAAAGGGCAGCAGCAACAGGTTGCAGATACAGACGATACGCACATTCGTTTTTATGATTTCCACACAGGCGCGGCTCAGTGTAAAGGTAGCCGCCACATTCCGCAGGTCGTTGTCGGTCAGCACCACCTGGGCCGCTTTCCATACGGTTTTGGTGCCGCTGCCTACGGCAAAGCCGAAGTCCGCGCATTCCAGCGCCGGGGCATCGTTATCCCCGTCGCCTACCACGGCCACCACTTCGCCGCCTTTGCGGAAGGTCTGCACCAGCTGCGCCTTATGGGTGGGCAGCAAGCCTGCGGCCACCCGTTCCGCCCCGGACAATCTGGCCAGATACAACCCGGCCCGTTTGTTATCTGCGGTCATCACAGACGTGACAATGTTCATCTCTTTTAACCGGCGCATGGCTTCCGGCGTTTCTTTCCGCAGTTCATCGGAAAAGCCGAAAATGGCATACAGGGTACGCCCCACTGTCAGGTACCACACGGTCTTGCCCACGTCGGACATCTGTTCCACGTATCCGTTGGCCTCCGCCGGAATCCGGGCATAGCGCTTTACATATTCCAGGGAACCCAGCCGGATATTTTCCTTAAAGCAGCGGGCGCTGTGCCACCCTTCCGGCGTAGACTGAACTTCTGTCACCAATGGCAGTTTACACCCTTCCGCCGCATCCCGGACCGCTTCCGCTTCCGGCAGGTCGCTGTCCTGCAGCATAGCCGATGCCAGACTCAGCAGCCCGGACTCATTTCCGTTGTTGAAAACATGGATATCCGTCAGTACCGGGCGCCCGATCGTCAGCGTTCCGGTTTTGTCGAAAATAATCAATGACGTTTCGCCTGCGTCGCCTAACACGGTTCCGTCCCGGAGCAGGATGTTCTTCTCCGCCGCTTTCTGCACCGACGTAAAGGCAGCTACGCTGATGGCAGGCAGCAACAATACCGGACAGCCACAGACAAAAATGGACACGGCAATCTGCCAGATGGGGAAGGCTGCCTTTCCGGTAAAGAAAAAGCTGAGACAGGCGACGATAGACAGCAGGATGGAACCGCTCACCAGCCACATGGAGGGGAGATCCAAAAACTGCGGCAGGGAGGCCTTGCACCAGCGGTCCAGATAAACGCTGCCCAGCGCTGCCGTCACGCACAACCCAATATAGGAAAGAAACAGCGGCGGCAGATTCCAGTAGTGCTGCCCCAGTACCAGGTGGCAGGCAGTATATACACCGCCGCACACGGCAGCAACCGTGCTGATGAGCAGCAGCACTTCCGCTGAAGGAATGCGCTCCCGCAGATCCTGCAGCGCCTGCTGATAAAACTGGCGTCCCGCATAAAGGATGGGGCCTACCAATTCCAGCTGCAACAGCCCCCGCAAATTGACCGTCTCATATTTTCCGGGCAGATCAACCAGGCTGCCCCGGATACCGGCAGATACCAGAAACGGCGCCAGTTCTGTCCAGATTGATACCAGTAATAGCGGAGCCAGAAACAGCAGCGCCAGTTTCAACCGGGAAACCTGCCCGGCTACCGAACGGCCTTTCCGTTTCGGGCGCTGCCTGCGTTTCGGCTGGGGCGTTGCGTCCTGTTCCGCAGCGTTGATGGATGCAGTATCCACTTCCTGCACAGCGGGAACCGATTGCGCTTCTTCCTGCACATCTGTTTGTGCTGCTGTTTCTTCACGCTTCGCGTTACCATTCGAACTGCCTTTTACAGCCTCAACCGCGTTTTCCGTTTTTGCCGCGTCCGTGTTTTCTGCATTTATCGTATTCTCTGCATTTGTCGTGTTTTCTTCTTTTATCGTATTCAAGTTTTTATTATTCACTTCATTCTCTATTACGTTTTCTGATTTCATGTACTTCCTTGCTCCGAATGATTCTTACTTATGGAAACGGTGATTAATCACCATCTCCTCAAATCCATTCTATACTTATCTTAACAAGGCAGCCTTTTCTTGTCAATTTTAAAGATGCCATACTGCATATTTTGCTGTATAATAATAATCAGGATAAATCGTTACGCCATTAGGGAGTGTAACTTTGTTACATGCGTGTGTACGAACAATAAAAATCGGAACCCGGCCTGACAGGCAACCCGTTCCATCTATTGAGTAACGGTATGGCAGAAAGGAGTTTTCACCATGGCAATTCTCGGCGCAGTACAGGTCCCCCATCCGCCCCTCATCCTTCCCGAAGTGGGCCACGGGGAAGAAAAACGAATCCAGTCCACCATCGACGCATTTGAAAGGGCTGCAAAATTCATAGTGGACCTGCAACCGGACACGGTCATCGTCTCCAGTCCGCATTCCATTTTGTACTCCGATTACTTCCATATTTCACCGGGGCCTTCCGCCAAAGGCAGCATGGCCCAGTTCGGCGCGCCCCAGGTCAAGTTTACCGTTGTCTATGACGAAGAGCTGGTTCGCGCGGTTGATGCTGCGGCAAAACAGGCTGGCATCCCGGCCGGCACCCTGGGCAACCGGCAGCCGGAACTGGATCACGGAACCATGGTGCCCCTGTATTTTCTCGCAAAATACTGCAAAACCTGCAAAATCGTGCGGCTGGCTCTCTCCGGTTTTTCCCTGAAAGAGCATTACCGGGTTGGCATGCTCATTGCGGAAACGGCGGAAAAGCTGGGCCGAAAGATTGCCTGGATCGCCAGCGGCGACCTGTCCCATAAGCTCACCAGAAGCGGCCCTTACGGCTATAACGCCGCCGGCCCCGAATACGACAAAAAGATTATGGACGTAATGGGAAGCGGAAATTTTGCCGAGCTGTTTTCCTTTAAAGATACGTTTCTGGAAGAAGCTGCCGAATGCGGTCACCGCTCTTTCGTTTTAATGGCCGGCGCCCTGGACGGACTGGCAGTAAAAGCGGAAAAGCTGAGCTACGAAGGACCTTTTGGTGTAGGCTACGGCGTCACCCTGTTCACCCCAACCGGGGCAGACGAAAGCCGTCACTTCCTGAGCGCCTACGACACCATCCGGGGCAGGATGAAGGCAGAACGGCTTGCCAAAGAAGACGACTATGTGAAGCTGGCACGGGAAGTCATCGAGCATTACGTGAAAAGCAAAGGCGATTACCTGCGTTCCCCGCAGCATATTATCCCGGAGATGACGGCGCAGAAGGCCGGCGTGTTTGTTTCGCTAAAGATCCGCGGCGCATTGCGGGGGTGCATCGGCACCATCGGCCCCATGTACGACAACGTGGCGGAAGAAATCCGGCACAACGCCATTTCCGCCTGCAGCCGCGATCCCCGTTTCACCCCGGTGCTGCCTGATGAACTGGAAGAACTGGAATACAGCGTGGACGTGCTGGGACCCATGGAACCCATCAGCTCGCCGGCCCAGCTGGACGTAAAACGTTACGGCGTGCTGGTGACCAAAGGCAGCCGCAGCGGGTTGCTGCTGCCCAACCTGCCCGGCGTGGATACCATTGAGCAGCAAGTCGATATCGCCAAACAGAAAGCCGGCATCCGTCCGGAAGAAAGCGGATGTGAACTGAAGCGCTTTGAAGTGATACGGCATTTCTAAATTCTGGCAATATAGCGAAGCGTCCTGCAGGTACCGCCTTCACATTGTGACCCTAACGCTTCGGTGCCTGACCGTTCGCTGCGCCGTTGGCGCACGGCGATGACGACTGCCGCCTATGTCAGCAGCCTGACATTAAGAATAGTTTTTCTTTGTCTTCCTCGCGCCCTCCGGGAACGGGTCACTGCGTTCAGGCGGTACCTGCAGGACTTTACCAGTGTACCATACAAGGAGTAACGATCATGTCATATACTTGTCCCTACTGTCACCATCACTGCACGCTGCAGGAAGGCAAAACCGGGTTCTGCCGCGTCCGCACACTGCAGGACGGAAAGAATGTCTGCGGCAACTACGGTTTCCTGACTTCGCTGGCGCTGGACCCGATTGAGAAGAAGCCCCTGAACCGGTTTTATCCCGGTACGACGATTTTGTCTTTAGGCAGTTACGGCTGCAATTTGCGCTGCCCTTTCTGCCAGAATTTTTCCATTTCCCAATACGGGCGGGACGCCTTCCAGCCCGTTATTGCCAGGCCGGAACAGATTGCAGCCAAAGCGCTGGAACTGAAAAACCGGAACAACATCGGCGTGGCATTTACGTACAATGAGCCGCTGTTAAGCTGGGAATTTATCCGTGACACCGGCGAACTGGTTCACCGCAACGGGCAGAAAAACGTAGTGGTCACCAATGGGAACTTTTCTGTGGAAATCGCCAAAAGTCTGGCAGGTATCGTGGACGCATACAACATTGACCTGAAAGGCTTCACCCCGGAATGGTACAAAACGCTGGGCGGCGACCTGGAAATGGTAAAAGCTTTCATTACGGAAGCATGCAAAACCGCCTACGTGGAACTGACAACGCTGATCGTACCCAAAGAGAATGACAGCCCGGAAGAAATGGAAGCCATCGCCCAATGGATCGCCGGACTTTCACCGGACATTCCGTTGCACGTAAGCAAGTTCTTCCCCCGTTGGAACATGGTGGACAGAAACGAAACGCCTGCCGCCCGGGTGTACCGGCTGGCAGACGTAGCGCGCAACTATTTAAAATACGTTTATACGGGGAACTGTTAATTCCCTATTTTTTCTCCATAATCATTCCGTCTCTGTACGCTTCCAGCAGATCCGTCAAATCCGAGATCTGCTGTTTTAAATTCTGTCCGTTGTCCGTGTCGCCGATCATCACCCGCTTGGGCTCCATCTCCACCTGGGTGGTGACAGAATCAATGTCCGCATTGGTAGTGAGCACGTGTTCGATATCCTGGAAGGGATAGTGAGCCTTGATACGGATGCCATGGGAATTAAAGATCAGCGTATAACCGGCGATGCCGGTTGATTTCTGGTAAGCCTTGCAGAAACCGCCGTCAATGCAGATTTCCTTGCCGCCGGCCCGTACCGGGGTATCGCCCTGGGCTACCTTTACCGGCGTATGTCCGTTGATGATGTGGGACTGGGGCGAATCCAGACCGAATTCATGCAGCACCTTTTCACAGATTTCCTTCTTCCGGTGCAGCTTGTAATAGGGATCCTGGGGCTCCGGCCAGGTGCTTTCGTCGTCGATGTAACTGCGTTCAAAGGTCTTGATGGTACGTCCCGTCACCGGGGAATCGGGATGGATCCACAGGAACCAGAAAAAGTCCTGGTCTTCCAGCTTACGCCGCCGGAAGCAGATACGGGCCAGATGATCCACCCAGTCCATGTAGGCACGGCCCTTCAGGGTCTTCCCACGCAGGGTGACAGGGCGGAAAGTGCCGTCTTCGTTCATGGGCAGCCCGCCGTGGAACATCAGGTTTCCGTTCATGACCTTGTACAGGGAACCGTGGCTGAAGAAGAAATCCATATGCTTCTGCAGGGCCTCGCTGTGCAGGAAATCCCACTGCCAGTCTTCGATGATCTTCTCTTCTTCCGGCGAATACTCATAGGGACGGTCCGGATCGTAGGTAGGAAAGTCCGTAGTATTCATTTCATACTGACCGTCCGGTAATGTGGCAATGCCTTTCACCGGATCGATTTTGTCGAACAGCAGCCGGTCTTCCAGTTTGAATTCCGGATGGCGCAGCATGGCCTGCCCTTCCGCCTTGAACAGCATTACATTAATGGCTTTTACCAGTGCGTTCTTGCTTTCGTCTTTTTGATAATTTTCCGCCGCAAAGGTTACAAAGTCGCGCATGCTGATGCCGTAACCGTTTTCCAGGATTTCCCAGTTGTTGTATCGCACGTTGTTACGAATAACGTTGATGATACAGGGTATGCTGCCGGCCGCCGCCCCCATCCAAAGCACATCGTGGTTGCCCCACTGCACGTCCACTGAATGGTGCTGCATCAGCCGGTCCATAATTTTATGGGCGTAAGGACCGCGGTCATAAATGTCGCCCACAATATGCAGATGATCCACCGCCAACCGTTTGATCAGATAGGTCAGCGCATAAATGAAAGAACGGAAGCTGCCGGTCTCCCAGATGGTATCCAGAATTTTGGCATGGTATACATACCGGTTCTGGTCTTCGTCAGGCTGGGCATGGAGCAATTCGTCCAGCACATAACGGAAGTCTTCCGGCATGGCCTTACGCACTTTGGAACGGGTGTACTTGGAAGACAGAAGTCTCGCCAGCCGCAGCAAGCGGCGCAGGGTCGTTTTGGCCCAGGTCTCCGACATCAGCCCCACTTCAACCAGCATATCCAGTTTCTCTTTGGGATAATAAATCAATGTACAAAGGTTCTTGCGGTCCCGGTCATTCATACTCTCGGAAAAAAGCATGTCCACTTTTTCCCGGATGACGCCGGAGCTGTTGTTCAAAATGTGGTAAAAGGCTTCGTACTCCCCGTGCAGGTCGCTCATGAAATGTTCCGTGCCCTTGGGCAGATTGATGATGGCCTGCAGGTTGATGATCTCCGTGACCGTCGCCTCCTGGGTGGGAAACTCCCGCGCCAGCAGTTCCAGATATTTTCTGTGTTCCTCAGTCTGGTTCTTCAATGCCATAATACTTCGACCCACCTTTCACAAAAACGCTTCGCCCCTTATTTACTTGTCTCCCTTATTTACTTGTCTCCGTTCCCGAACGCCGTCACCCGTTTTGCCAGGCGGTCCAATACAGTGCCCGGCTTAATGGGCTGAGGATTATATTTCAGCTTGTCGTACGACTTGATGGTATTAAGGTTTTCGTCCTGCACCGCGCCTTTTTCCATGTACGCGGTGTTATTGTCATAATTGATGCCGTACCTTACGAACACGTAATGCATGCCTTTGCCGAAGGTGTCGTCCACCCAGGTGTAGGTGCACACCCAGACCTTCTTTTCGTTCTTGTCGGGAACTTTTTCCACCGATGTGTAATCAAAAAAGGTTCCCTGAAAATCCGTGGAACTGAGCCACAGCCATTTGCTCTGATCCAGTTTGCAGTAACTGGACACCGGCTCCGCACCGCACACAGACGTAAACAGTGTAATCAGCAACGCACACAAAATAAAAATCTTCTTCATGACCAATCCTCCCTAATCCTTCCTGCACCCAAAAGGCAACTTATATTCTGTACCCTTCTGTACCCGCAACGCTTCCGCATTTTTTCTGCACAAATGCTCCGGCGTTTTTATCTTCCTTTCTTTATTATATCACATCAGATGAAAAAGGAAATACCCTGTCACACACTGCTCCGTTAACCTTGCGTCCCAGTGATCCTTCCGCATACCCTTCACGACCGGGCCCCGATCACCTTATAGCACAGCCCGGCACTGGCCAGCAGCATGGCCGCCGCAATGAAGAACAGGCTGGGAATGCCGAAATGTTCCGCAATAAAACCGCCGAAGATGGCGCCGGAACTCATGCCGATAAACTGGAAGGACTGGTTGATGCCGTACATGCGCCCCAAAAACTCCTGCGGCGCCGCTTCCTTGATCAGATGGTTCACAGAAGGCATCAGACCCGCTACTGCAATGCCGTGAATAAAACGCAGCATCCCCAATTGCCAGGGCGCTGTAACAAAAGCCTGAGGAATGGCCACCACGCAGGCGGTCAGCAGGGAACAGAACAGTACCTTCTGCGTCCCGATCCGGTCGGAGAGCGCCCCCAACCGGGAACTAAACAAAGCGCTGGCAAACCCCGCACTGGAAAAAACCGCCCCAGAAATCAGGGCCACGTGTTCGGATTCCGGCGCCATTCCTTTAATATAAACGGTCAGGATGGGCTCGATGCACATAAGGGAAAACTGAAGTGAAAATGTTGTTACGAAAATCCCATACAGCATGGACGGCCGGGATACGGAACGAAACGCGTCTCTGTTGGAAACTTTGACCGTCGTATTGTCCGCAACCCGCCGGGTCTCGTGAATCCCCATGATGGCCAGACTGCTGAGCAGGCAAAAACCGGCTACCACAAAATACGTGTTCCGGTATCCTACCGTCTCCGCCAGCCAGCCTCCCAGCAACGGCCCGATGAGGGTGCCGCTGATCTGCCCTGTGTAAAAGACACCCAGGGCCCAGCCAGCCCGGTGGGTCGGAGATTCGGATGACACCAGCGGAATGGCAGTCGCCAGAAACCCGCTCAAGGCTCCCTGCAACAGACGCAGTATCACCAGGTGATACACATGCTGGGCCATGCCCATGCCGAAATTGATGACGGCCAGCCAGATGACGGCCCGCAGGCACATGATTTTGCGCCCGTACCGGTCGGACAGCCTGCCCCAGATGGGCGAAAAGACAGCCAGCGTCACAAAGTTCATGGCAAAAATGATGCCTGCCCAGCGGGCCACCTCCCCCTGATCCGTCACTCCCAATGACTGAATATACAGCGGCAGCATGGGAGCCAGCTGGCTCATGCCCACCGACGTGATGAACGCCGCCAAAGTGCAGATATATACGTTACGTTTCCACTGCTCCATACAACATACACTTCCCCCACCGCAACCAGCAATGCAAACCTCTCTTCTCACTATTAATTATAGCACTGCGCCCGGCCTTTGTGTATGCACGACAGCGAATTAATGCAAAATAAACAGCCTCTGCAATCTGAACTGCCAGACTGCAGAGGCTCGTTTTATACAACAAAATCCAAAGCAAATCACAACGTGTCCGCACCCGCTTCACAGAACCGGGCAAAACGAAGACACATCTACCCTTTCAGGGCCTTAACTCAGGCGAAGTTACCTTTTATTATTTTGCCGGAGCCTGCTGTTTCGCCGGTTCAATGGGGGTAACCTGGAAACCGGTCACCATCGGCTTGCCGCCTTCTTCCGCAAAAGATACGAAAATCCGGGCAAACTTTTCCTTGTTTACCGTGCCGAAATACACCAGTTCGTCAACGCCGTTGTAGCCCTTCTGCAGATCATACTGCTTGTTCAGCACTACGAAATTCACGTTTTTGATGGCGCCAACCTGTTTGCGGATTTCTTCCTTCACTTTGGCAAAAGCATCTGCATTCAGTTTTTCCTTTAATCCCTTGCTGAAGTTTTTGCTTACCTGTTCATAGCCCGTGCTGCCGGTCAGTGCATCCACCAGCGCATCCGCCGTTCTTTCCTCCGTAGCAAACCGACCGGACGCACCGGCCGCAAAGCAGCTTGCGCTGACTGCCATGGAAAGTGCCAAAGCCATTAATGTTTTTTTCATTTATAATGCTCCTTCCCGCCGTCTTCGCTTCCGGACCTGTGCACACAGACGCAGACCTTGCATCAACGGCATTGCTTAACATTTTACATTACCATTATAGTCGCAATCTCAGATTTATTCAACAGCATGTCACAAACAAATCACAATCCTTTGGGATTTTTCTTACAACAACCGAAAAAACCGGCGGATCCCACAGCGCCGTCTTGTCTTCTCCGGGTACTTGTCCCTTTGTTTTTCTGACTTCGTATCCTATTTGCCAAGCCCCAGCTTGTTCTTGATACTCTTGGCGCCATACTCCACGTTGCTCCGGTCCGCAATCAACTTTTCAAACTCTTCCACCGGCATGGGACGGTAGAAATAATAGCCCTGGGCGTAGTTGGCGTTCATATCAACCAGCATATCCTTCTGCCATTCCGTCTCCACGCCTTCGGAGACTACGGTCATGCCCAGATTCTTGGCCATGGTCACAATGGTGCGGACCAGATTCATGCCCCGTTCGTCGTGATCGTCGTTCCCCGCCAGGAACTGCATATCCGTCTTCAGCACGTCCACGTCCATGGTGTGCAGCATGCTCAGGGAAGAAGAACCGCTGCCGAAATCATCCATCAGCACATGGAACCCGTATTCCCGCATCCGCTTGATGGCATCCAGGATGGTGTTCATGTTGTCCGTCAGGGCGCTCTCCGTAATCTCAATACCGATCATGGACGGATTCAGCTCGTACTTCTTCACCAGATTGATGAAATGGTCCGCAATGTCCGCAAAATAGAAATCCACCCGGGACACGTTGACCGAAATGGGAACGGGCTCAATGCCCCGCTTCTTCACATCGCTGAGCCACTGCGCCACATTCTCCCACACGGCGCAGTCAATCTGGTAAATATAGCCTGTCTTCTCCAGAATCGGGATGAACTTCACCGGCGGGATCAGTTTGCCCTTGTGCATCCAGCGCACCAGCGCCTCACCGCCGATGATCTTGCTGTTGCTGACCAGCACCTGGGGCTGCACATAAAAGATAAACTCGTTGTTGCGCAGGCCGTCCTTTACATCCAGGATCACCATCTGGTCTTCCTTCTGGTGGTCGTGGGTCTCCTGGCTGTAGAAATGGTACCCCCGCAGGAACTCGCCCTTGATGTTGTGCAGCGCGCCCAGCGCCCTGTCGTACATGGACGTCACCGACTCCCGGCGGTCCGTGGAGAAGTAGATGCCCAGCACGGTGGCGAAACCTTCCGGACTGTCCAGCATGCCGTAGATGGCGTCCGCTTCCGTCACAAAATCCCGGTAGTCCTTCTTCTCCGACGGAATAAAGGCGCAAAAGGTATCGCCGCCCGTATATCCGCAGACGCCGTTGTACCGTTCCGCGATCTTGTCCACCTCCGCAGCCAGATTCTCCAGGTAGGTGTTGCCCGCCTGCCGTCCGAAAATATCGTTGTATAACTTAAAGTGATTGATATCAAACACAATGGTAGCAACCGATTCCTCGAAAAGTTCCCCAAGGAAGGCCTCAGCCTTCTGGAAGAACTCGTTGCCCCGCATCATATCGATCTTCGCAAAATCGTCGTGATTTTCATCCAGCTTGATGGGAACCGTCTCCGGATCCCGGTGAGCCGCCAGCATCCGCCGCTTGGGCAGCAGCACCTGATGCACGCTGTGCAGCAGCGCATCCACCGGCTTATCCACATTGGCCTTCCAAAGGGAAGCCACCGCTACCAACAGGTTGTGCTCCCGCAGCAGCACCTTGATCCGCAACAGCTCTTCCTCGTACAGGATCTCGCTCTCCTGCTCCGTCACCACCAGCAGTTCCGTCACCGCCGTACGGAACACATGATGTTCCCCGTACAGCTCCGCCAGCAGCTTCGCCGTGCGGAACACAGTCTGTTCAATCTCCAGATGGTGCTGCTTTCCTTCCCCGTTCCGCCAGCCGATCACATCGAAATAGATGATGCTCAGGCTGCTTTTTTCCTCAATCTGGTACAAATGTTCCTGCAACGCCAGCCGGTTTCCCACGCCGGTAAGAGAATCCTTGTAACCGATGCGCATGAGCCGCCGCACCAGATGCTCGCTGTACACCATGGAAGACAGCACATACCGCAGGCCCGGCATCAGCAGTTCCCGGTCGGAAAAGGCGTCGTCGCTGGGATTTTCCAGCACAAAGAACCCAAAGGCCTTGCCGTGGAACGCCAGCCCGGACACCACCGCCCGGTGGATGCCCTGCTCCGTAAAGACCCGGTACACATCCGGATCGTACTCCTTCAGGTCGTCCGTGTCCGTCACCGTGATGATCTCATGCTGCTGCAGCCGCCCGTACCAGGCATCGAATACCGTGTCCGACAGGCTCTGCCAGAAAATCCGGTCATGCCGGATGGACCGGTGGACCCATTCGTACGTCTTGACGCATTTCTTATCCTTGTCCTCTTCATTTACCTCAAAGACACAGATGCGGTCGCAGCTCAGCTCTTCGCCGATACAGCTCAGAAGCTCCGCGATATTGTCCTTCTTTTCTGAATGGTCGAGGGCGCGTTCAAACGCCCGGTTCAATGCTTTCATGTTTCACCGTTTCCTTTTATCAATACTCTGTCAAGCCGTTAAACCCTTAAGACTATCGCTGTCGCAAATTCTGCTTACTGCTATATTATACAACAGATTTCTGACTTTTACAAAATTTTTTGAATTTATATATACCCGCGCATTTCTTAATGTAAGATTTATTTGAAAAATCCCTTCATTTGTGATATTATAGTGAACGACATTATTAAATTTACTTTGACATAAATTGATTTATGTGCTATGCTCCTTCGTAGAGGAGGTGCTCACATGAACTCAAGAAAATACAACACCAATCCGGCCCTTTTATTAGAACAAGGTAAAGCAATAATGTCGTCAACAGATGAATCACGATACCTTTTCCGCGTTTTTGCGGTCAACATGGTTCTGTCTGGAACTCCCGCCTCGCAGGTTGGAGCTTCTGCCGGTTTCACAAAGGCGGCTGTTACCGGATGGGTCAAAACTGTTGATGAACATGGCTTTGACGCCCTCCGGCCACAACGGCGCACAGGAAGGCCGAGCAAGCTTTCAGAAGATCAACTGAAGGAAATAGATGCAGTGATTCAGGCAGACCCTAGGGATCATGACCTGAAAGTATGGGATGGACCATCTCTTTCTACCTACATCAAAACTCGATACGGCATTGATATAGGGGTCAGGCAATGCCAGCGCTTGTTTCACACCCTCGGATACTCGCATATACGTCCGCAACCTTACCCAAAGACCCAGGGCGCGTCACGGATACGAATGTGAATGACACAATTGCCGTGGGCACCCAGGCTCGCGTAATGGCAAAAAACGCGGTAGCCATGGGCGGAAACGTCTCTTATACCGGTCTTAATAATGATCCGTATGGCGTGACACGTTTTACAACGATTTATGGGGAAATCAACAACAGCGGTGTAACCATTCAGAACGGCCCCAGCATGACAGCAGCAGACGGCTTCAAATATGGCGTCTCCACTATCAATGATACCGGCCTGACCGTTGGCAACGCCACTGTGCAGGACAATAAGATTGCAATTGACGGTGGTCCCAGCATGACCAAAGAAGGCGTCAATGCAGGCGGACAGAAGATTACCAATGTGGCAAATGGCGATGTTTCTGCTAATTCTACGGATGCGGTCAACGGAGGGCAGCTGTACAGCGCAATAGATAATGTAAACCACGACATCAGCAACGTGGACAACCGGGCGCGGAAAGGTATCGCCGGCGCCGCCGCACTGGCAGCCCTGCATCCCATGGAATTCGATCCGGATGACAAGGTGGATCTCCCCGCTTTACCTGAAATCAAAGCCCCCACCCCCTTCCCCGATAATCTGGATAACAAGTGGGCCTACGACAAACTGGAAGAACTGGAACAGCAGGGTTATATCAAAGGTTTTGCCGACCGTACCCTCAGCCGGAATGAATTTGCGGCAGCCCTGGATACCGCTATGGCACGCGGCGCAAAACTGGATGAACGGATTGTGAAGGAGTTTGAACCTGAACTGAGCCATGTCCGGATAGCCCATGTGGAAGGCAAGGGCAACGAAGAAGGCCAATGGTATGAACGTCCCCGCTTCAGCCACGACAAAGTGGAAAAGAACGGAATCGCGAAGAAGCAGTACCGCATCCAGCCGAACAAATAATACACAGCAGAATACTGTAAACCGTATGTAGCCAGACCTGGCTGTTCTTAGAGAACGGCCCGGTTTTACTATATACAAGTATAATAGGTAGATACTGATTATATAATTTCCGGCAATGTTAATTTTGATGAATCTGTTTTGTATATATAAGGCAGTAAAGAGTCTGTATTTTAAAAGGATTTGTTATTCCGGGCGGTAATACCGAAATTACAAACTGACAACCGATCACCGATCCTCTTTACACATATGCTAAAATCAGCCGAAAATTTTCGTTTTTTGTGTTTACCAAGCAATAAAAACCTTTATTTTTGAAAAATCATACTTGTCAAAATTCTTGATTTATGTAATAATTGCCGGAGATTCTGATTTTATTCCTAATACGACATAGAGATTATATTTAATTAATTTTAATATATGTTGTATTTTTTAATGAGGATAGTTTTAAAAGGCAGTAAAAATGAAACGTAAAATGTATGACACGCTCCTGGCCTGGAAAGAAAGGAGCCGGGGGCAAAGCGCAGCGCTGATCCAGGGAGCGCCCCGGGTAGGCAAAAGCTTCGTCGCGGAAGAATTCGCGACGAAGGAATACGGCAGTTTCATCCGCATCGATTTCAGCACCGCCGGAAAAGCGGTCAGGGACATGTTCCTCTATGACCTGGACGACCTTGACACGTTCTTCCTGAAACTGGAAGTGCTATACCGGACAAAGCTGCAGACACGGAACACTGTCATCCTCCTGGAGCAGATACAGCGGTTCCCCCAGGTGCGCAACGCGATCAATACGCTGGTAGCGGACGGTCGTTACGACTATATCGAGACCGGCGCGTTGCTTTCGATTAAACAGAATCTGAAAGGAGTGACGGACGTTTCCCGGGAAGAACGGTTCAAAATGTTCCCCATGGATTATGAGGAATTCCTCTGGGCCACCGGCAACGATACGCTGATGGACCAACTGCGAAGCTGTTTTGAGGAACGGCGGCCCCTCAGCAGGTCGCTGCACCGCCAGGCCATGAACGCGTTCCGCCAGTATCTGATCGTGGGCGGCATGCCCCAGTCGGTCGCGGAATACGTCGATACGATGGACTTCCACCGGGTGGACAAGGTGAAGCGAAAAATCCTGGACTTTTACCGGGAAGGCATTGCGAAATACGCCAAACGGCACAGGCCGAAAGTGCAGGCCATCTTTGAAGAGGTTCCCTCCCAGCTGAAAAACCGGAACCAGCACTTCCGGTTCTCGGATCTGAAAAAGGGAGGGCGCTACAGCGAGTACCAGGAACCCCTGTTCTGGCTGGAAGAAGCGATGCTGCTGCACTGCTGCCACAACGCTACGGACCCGGGCCTGGGACTGGACCTGCCCCAGGAGCGGACCATGCTGAAATGTTACATGGCAGACACGGGCCTCCTCATCAGCCACGCCTATGACGAAAAGGCCCTCGAGGAGGAAGCGATCTACGAGAAGGTGCTGCTGGGCAACCTGGAAGAAAGCATGGGCCTGGTGCTGGAGAACATCGTGGCCCAGATGCTGGCGGCCAGCGGTCACAAGCTGTACTTCTACGCCAACGCGGACCGGGAACGCAAGGAAAACCGTATGGAGGTGGATTTCCTGGTGACGAAGCAGCGGAAGGACGGCCAGACCGGCGTGGCCCCCATCAAAGTGAAATCCGGGAAGAACTACAAACGCTCTTCCCTGCGGAAGTTTATGGCGAAATTCGGTGAGAAGCTGCACATCACATACGATCTGCACACCGGTAATGCAAAGGAGGAAGAAGGCATCACGTACCTGCCGCTGTACATGGCGAGTCTGATTTAAGGAACCGCTGATGAATTCATCTCACAAACGCATGGCATCAGCATTGTTCCAAGCGTAAGCGCTTACGGTCCAGGAAAGCACAGGAAGCGCGAACACAAAAAACGGATTGTTATTAAAATTTATATAAAATGATCTCAGAAAACAAAAGGAGAAAGTGAAAGGAGATTATCGTGAATAAAATCTACAAAGTAATCTGGAGCAAAGCAAAGAATTGCTACGTAGTTGTTTCGGAAATCGCAAAGCGGAATGGGAAATGCAGCTCATCTCTGAACAAGAAGATTATCGCTTCGTTTTTGGCGGCGGGGATGACGATGGCTGCGACAGTCAGTGTTGAAGCGAGCGCTGTAGGCGTTAGTACCAATAGCACACCTACGAAATTGACTATGAGCGGAAACGCATCTGGCACTAACTCTGTCGCTGTAGGCGACGACGCTAATGCAAAAGGGAATTACTCTGTCGCTGTGGGCAATGCCGCCACGACAATAAGAAAATTCACTGCAGCCGAGGCGCAAATAAAGGCTTACAATGCCTTGCAACGGACCATCAAAAGCAACAGCGCATTACGCAATGTAACCGCTGTGCAGAATGCGGCGTCTTACTCAGCGTTAGTCAACGCGTTGAATAGTGTAGGCAGCACCACGGCGAACAACTACATAAACCAATTAAATAATCTTGTTGCCACCCTCCAAACCAATACTGCAAACTATTACAATACCGCAGACTATGCAATCGCTATTGGTAACAATGCCTCTGCCATCAATGCTCATTCCATCGCAGTGGGGCGAAATAATGTTTCCTTCACTCAATTTGGTTTGTCTGACCCAATCACTTCCGGCGCTTGGGGCGCGCATGACATCGCCATTGGTACGGATGCGGCTGCCCACGGGGAAAGAAGAGACCCAACTAAAGATGACACTACTATTAGTGCCATTGCGGACGGAGGCGGTAAATTTGTAGAGGGAGGCAGCGGTTACGCTATCGCTGTGGGCTATCACGCCCAGGCCTTGCGGCAATATACCATCGCCGTAGGCGAACAGGCAATGGCCACCGGGAATAATGCCACCGCCATCGGACATGGAGCGAGAGCATTGACGCAAGGTTCAATCGCTATTGGTGGAGAAGGTAATGGCACGTCAGGAGTTCAGCAGGGTAACCTCAATAGTGCTTTGGATGCCTTGGATACAACTGAACAGGGCGGATATTCCATTACCATCGGCCGTGCAAATAATTTCACTATCGGTTACGACTCTATCAATAATAACTATTTCGCCAATACCAAAAACAGCATCGCCATTGGCAATCTTGCCCACACCCATGCAGCTAACGCCTTTGCCATCGGCGTCAGCACAGACGGAACAGCAGCTCGTTCTTTTGCCATAGGAACCACAAGCACCGATATCAATCAAGCTCACAGAGGCGCACGGGCCGCCGGCCAGGGCTCCATTACTTTTGGCGATACAGCAATAGTTATGGGGGACAAACTGCCTACGAAGGACAATTTGGCGGAAGATCGCGCAACTTATACTTCAACGAACGATGCCATCGCCATAGGAACGAATACACTATCACAGGCAAGAAACGCAGTTACGCTGGGCGGCGGCATGTCCTACACATATCACCAATATGGCAAAGACGCCGACGGTAATGAGGATCGCACCAAAATGACCAATATTACCCAATATTATGATGGTGCACAAAGCAAATGGGTAGACAGGGCCGAAGGCACCGGCGCTCACGTAGGTCTGGAAGCTGACGGCGCTGTAGCCATTGGCGGCGCAACCGGAACAGTAAAAGGGATTGATTCCGAGTATTTTCCTACAACTGCTCTTAGCGGCGAAATTGATGATTACACCGCCGCAGCAACGATTGGCGATAACGCAACTCGCGCTATTGCCATCGGCAGCGGTTCAAGCGCCAGCGTGGCAAACGGCGTTGCGTTAGGCGCATACTCCGTTGCAGCAAGGGCAAGTTCAAATGGCGGCGCAGGCGCTGGCTACGATGCAACAACCGGTAAGAATTATGCTGGTGAAGACGCGGGTAATCCTATCTGGACTTCTACGCTGGCAGCCGTTTCCATCGGCGGCAATTCGTCCAATGCAAAAATCGGCCAAGCAACAACTGCAACACGCCAACTCACAGGTTTAGCTGCTGGCACTGCCGATACCGACGCCGTTAACGTAGCGCAGTTGAAGAAAACTGTATGGAACATAGGGCTTGCAGCAGACGGGGGCAAGGTTAAAAATCCGACAGACGGTTATTCGTTAGATGTGAAAACGACTGTTGTGGGCAACGGGAAAAACAAGGTGCAGTTCGTTGCAGGTAAAGGCATAACACTAACCTCTGTGCCTTATACAACGGTCAGCACAAAAGATACCTATGGCATTGCCATCAGCACGCGTTTCGAAGCGTTAGAAACAACTCCAGACAATGTAGCTACAGCAATCTATTATGATGGTATAAGATACACCATTGCTTCCGGCGGATCATCCGCTCCATCAAAAGTCACTACAGACCACCGCGCATTGAACGTAGATACGATACATTTTCAAAAATTAGATGACCAAGGCAAGCCAGTTGTAGATGAACATGGAAATCCTGTAATGGAAGATTATCACAGCATCAACAGCCCGTATATACATATTAACGGATTACGGGCAGACCCATCAGATCCATACACGGGAGTGTATGTCGCGCCTGAATACCAGGCGAACGCTGCTGGTGAGAATGCGATTGCAATTGGCCGCGAAGCAGATGCATTGTATACGAACTCCATTGCAATCGGTCATTTAGCCGAAGCGGGACATAGCGACAAGCGCGCTGTTAATACGGTAGCCCTCGGTTACAGGGCGCATGCACTGGCCAACAATTCTGTATCGGTTGGCACGGCGGCATTTGCTACCGGCAACCGGAGTATCGCCATCGGCGTTTCCAATGTAGTAGATACCGAAACTCTAGACCATAATGACCAGAGAGCCTGGGCTGCCGGCCAGGGTTCCATGGTATTAGGTAACGAAGCTACAGCTGTTACCCAGGCGGTCCGGTTCAACCTTAATGGTACCGGGAACTCACCCATCGATTACAACACCAATGATGCCATTGCCCTTGGTACCCGGTCTGATGCCCGAGCTCTGAACGCAATTGCTTTGGGTGGCAACATGTCCTATACCAACAGTGATGGGAAAGTGGTTTATGGTGCGCCGGAAGGCAACGCCCGCGACTTCGGAGCAACCGTTGGCGAAGGCGCCAAATCTGCCATTGCAATTGGCGGTGCTTATGGCACTCAAAAAATCGAAGAGGGTACTGTCAAAGGTATTGAAAGCGTAACATATGCAGCAGCCACCTCCTATGGTGCAAAAGGTATTGCGATAGGCAGCGGCGCCTTAATCGCCAATAACGAAGATTATCTTGATTTACAGAATCTGATTGATAATGAAGTATATCAGGGCCGTAAAGATGCGTATTATAAGAAACGTCACGCATTTACTGTTGCTGAACGCGAATATAACATCTATGTTGCTGCAAAAGGCGCATCAACCGCAGACCCAGAATATAACAGGCTAAAGGGTACCATGGACGCAGCCAAAAATGCGTACGATAAAGCAGCAGACGCCTTTAGCGTTAAGATTCGGGAAAAAATTGCACTGGAAGAAAAGAATGCATCTTCCGTCGAAGATGCCGTCGCCATCGGTGCAGGATCTCGTACCGGAGTAGCCGGCGGTATCGCCTTGGGCAGCCAGGCTAAAGCCGGTTATCTGGACAGGTCGGGTACAGAAAGTGCCATGACTGGTTACGATATGCAGACCGGATTAGGTTATTATGGAAAAGACGCAGATGATCCTACCTGGAAAGCGACCCATGCCGCCTTATCGATCGGCACCTTATCTACAAGTAACTCATCCAGTCGCGACGCCAACGTAACCCGCCGTATTACCAATGTAGCTGCCGGCGTGTTTGACAGAGATGCGGTTAACGTAGCACAATTAAAACGCGCAACCACCTTCACTACAGATTATCGAAATGTAGCCATTGGAACTGACGCAAACAGTTACAGAAAAATTCAGAGCCCGTATGCTCATTTTGAAGGGGTAAGAGAAGTATCCGATGCTCTTTCCATCACGGAATATGGAAAGCAAGACTACATTAAAAAAGTATCTACCGAAAGAACAACGATTACTAACAAAATTGGCGAATATGATAAGGCAATTAAGGTATTAGAAAAGAGGCTTGATGGGGATCCCAGTGATACTACAAAGAAAGGTTTAAATGCTAAATTAAGCGAATTAGAAAAAGTTGAGGACAACAAGCAAAACAAAACATTAATAGCTGACTATAAACGGTTGATTACCGATATCAATTATGAAAAGAAGATTCTGGGTGATAAGATTAAGGACCTTACGAACGAGCTTAATCTACTTCCCAAAGATGACACGGCTGCCGGAACCGCTTATGATAATGCAGAAGCCCTTGTTAAAACGCAGGCCAAGGCCTATGGCAAAGGATCCATAGCCCTTGGCAAAGGCTCGGTTGTCGGTGAAAAGGGAGACCAAAGCATAGCCCTTGGCGTGAATAACACCGTAACCGGAAGCAACAACATCGCAGTTGGCACCGGGCACAAGATTTACGGTAAAAATTCCGGCGCGTTCGGCGATCCGACAGAAATTGATGCCTCCGTAGACGGAAGCTATGCCATCGGTAACAATAGTCACATTAAGACGTCCGACACATTTATCTTAGGAAACAATGTAACAACCACGTACCAAGATTCCGTATTCCTCGGAACTAAATCCGGATATACGGAAGCCGGAGACAGCACCGCCGGTGTAAACGGGTATGGAACCAAGGACGACCCCGTAGAAATCAACGGAAAACCCTATGAATTTGCAGGCGCAACGCCTGCCGGTGTGGTGAGTGTTGGCAGTACCGATAACGGTACCCGCCGCATCCAGAACGTAGCGGCCGGCCTGATTTCAAAAGATTCTACCGACGCGATCAACGGCAGTCAGTTGTATCAGGCAATGCAGGCTTTGAGTGTACAGGTGATTGGAGATACGACGCCTACCAAGAGCACAACGGTCACCAAGACAACGGAAGGCGGCGAAGGCGCAGGGACGACAGGTACCGGAGCAACGGGCACTGACACGCCCGCTACGGACCCCTCCCCCACTTCAATTACGCTTACTCCTGCCACTACGTATGAGGTGAAAGCCAGCACAACGACCATCTACAATACGAATGACCATTCTGAATCCGGCAATTTGACAATTAAAGAAACAAATCCCTCCGACGATCCCAAATCCTATCATTATGAGATTGACCTTGCCAAAGATATTGAAGTTGACAGCGTAACGGCAGGCGATACCGTTATGAATACCAAGGGTATGACGGTTGGGGACACTTCCATTACCAAAGATGAAGTAAAAGCCAACCGGTTTACGGCAGGAAACACCACGATGAACAACGACGGTGTTTCGATCGCCGGCGGTTCCAGCCCGGTCAACCTGACGAATCAAGGGCTGACAGTCGGCGGAACAACCGTGAACGACAACGGCGTAACCATTCAGAATGGTCCCAGTATGACAAAAGACGGCATCAACGCAGGCGATAAGAAGATTACGAACGTAGCGCCCGGTGAAAATGATACCGACGCCGTAAACGTTTCCCAGTTACGAGACTATGCAGCAGGAAACAATCAGGCGTTGAATAACCTTGGCGATCAGATCAGCAACGTAGACAACCGGGCGAAAAAAGGCATCGCCGGCGCTGCTGCATTAGCAGCCCTGCATCCCCTTGATTTTGATCCGGATGACAAACTGACCTTTGCGGCCGGCGTGGGGCATTACCGCGGTGAAAACGCAGCAGCACTGGGTCTGTTCTACCGTGCGGATGAAAAAGTCATGTTCAGTTTGGGTGGTACCGTAGGCAACGGCGAAAATATGGTGAACGCAGGCGTCAGCTTCTCGTTGGACCGCACACCCCGCGTCACCGGTTCCCGTACGGCCCTGACGAAGGAAGTCGTTGCGTTGCGTGAACATGTGGCCCGTCAGGACGCCCAGATTGCGGAACTCACGGCGCTGGTACGGCAGCTGGCCGGAAATGCCGGCGTGAATATGCCGGCAGCTTCTTCCCTGCCCACAGCGATGCCCGCCATGTTCCCGGACAACCTGGATAACAAGTGGGCCTATGACAAACTGGAAGAACTGGAACAGCAGGGTTACATTAAAGGATATGCCGGACATACCCTCACCCGCAGCCAGTTTGCTGCAGCCCTTGACATGGCGATGAAACGCGGCGCGAAGCTGGAAGAACGCCTTGTGAAGGCGTTCGAGCCGGAACTGAGTCATGTCCGTGTGGCCCATGTGGAAGGCAATGGCAATGAAGAAGGCAAATGGTACGAGCGTCCCCGTTTCAGCTATGACAAGTTGGAAAAGAAACACGAGATTAAAAAGAAGAACGCACGCATTGTGCCTGCAAAACAAAAGTAAAACACAGCAAATAGAAAACTCCTCTCTGCGAAATGCGGAGAGGAGTTTTAATTTACAAAGCAATAACAGCCATTGGAGTCATTACAGGGAAAAAGCAAATCACAAAATCCCCAGCCTCGTCAGGACCGGCAGGGTCTGTTCGGTGAATCCCTTGACCTGCAGTTTCAATTCCGCCAGGTTCTCTTTTTCCGTTTCCAGCTTTTTGCCGTCTTTCAGCAGGAACTGCCCCTGGGAATCCAGTGTTTTCCACACTTCTTTCGGCAGCGCGTTTTCCTTGACCCCCTGCCACATAAAATGTAAAACCATCTGAGCGATCCGGTTCAGGTTGACGCCGCTTCCGGTTACCGGACTGGCCAGGTAGAAGATCTCATCTGCGGCCAGAGCCCGCTGGCATAAATAGCGGTTCAAACGGTCGCAGGCCGGTTTGGCTTCCTGCACAGCCTCTTCCGACTGACAGGGCGCAATCACTCCCTGCTCCACCATTACCTTCAGCAAACTGCACACAACCTCAGGCGCCGTTTCCGGGTGGGCCGCCAGGTACCCGGTGAAGTCTTTCGGCTTATTCCCGCCGGTCTTCAGCCAGGCCACCACCGGTTCCACCAGTTCGGATTTGAAATCGATCTTGCGATAATAGCCGCTGCATTCCAGATGTTTCAAATCCATAACTAACAGGATGTAGCGGGTGGACAATATCCCTTTCAGCTGCTGGGCGGGCGTCAGCCGCCGGGTGCCTTTTACATACAGGTCTTTCCGGAACTGGCGGTTGATGTAATAATCCCGCAGCTCTTCCCGCAGCAACGGGTGGCTGATGGTAGATAAAAAGGCCGTGGCTTCTTGCGGCAAGTTCATGCTTTCCACATCGTCCAATGTATCCAGCAGCGATGCGGTGCAGGCGTAATCCAATTTGGCTTCTTTCAGCATTTCCGCTACTTCGGTAAAATACATCACGTTCCAGTCCCGGTTCAGGTACTCGTGAGCCAGATAGTTCGGATTTTTTGTCTGCAGATCTTTCAGGCGTTCCAGAAGATCCGCATTGCGTTCCGCATAAAGCGGATTGGCAGTGACAGCTTCTTTCGCGAACGCCAGCGCGTTGGTCACCCGGGCCGCTGCATTGTTGCCGCTGCGGATGTAGATGTCGGGCATGGTCAGCAGTTCCCGTATCGGATGGTGCTGGGCCCAGCCGGGGAAACAATTGTAGCTGTTGTAGAAGATGCCGCCCGGTTTCAGATAGCGGCGTATAAATTCCACAACTTTTTTCTGGTTCTCATGGCTGATCCAGGTCCACACCCCATGCATGCTGATACTGTCCAGCATGGGCATGTCCGGTTCGTCCATCAGTTCTGCAAAGCTCAGGTCGTATAACTTTGCGTTTGTGCCCGAAGCTTTACACAGCAGGTTGGCGTGCAGCGCGTGGGATGGGTTAAAATCGGTGCCGATAAAGTTTCCCTGTGCGGTTGCCGCATGAATGTTTACCGAAATACCCTGCCCGAAGCCCAGCTCACAGTGCACATTGTCCCGGTCCGGCGCCGGTACCTCGTAGCCGTTGACCAGCAGGCAGAAACGCTGCCAGATCGGGCTCAGTTCCCGGTAGTAGCCGTAGGTGTAGGTTCCCTCCGTAAAGTAACCGTCCGTCCACATAAAAAATGCCCCCTCTTTATCGTTTTATCATAATCGTTTTAACGTAATACATACGTAGTAAGAAAATGCGGATGGCAATCCAGGTATACATCTTTTGGTTTAATTTTACCATATTTTATGTTAATTATGCAAATTTAAAAGCCGGAGCCTGCAACACCATAGCTGCCAGCTCCGGCTTGTGTATTTCATTGCTATTTCACTACGACACGGTTCTTGCCGGCACGTTTTGCCGCATACAGCGCGTCGTCCACACGGATGCAAAGGTCGTCCGTATCTTCACCGGGAATATATTCCGTCACACCCAGGCTCATGGTCTGCCGGCCGGCGCCCTTAAATTCGATGGCCGCAAAGCCGTTCCGCAGTTTTTCCGCAATCACGGCTGCGTCTTTTGCATGCATGCCGGGTAAAACGATCATGAATTCTTCCCCGCCCCAGCGCCCGGCCATATAGCGCACTTCTTCCGAATGCAGCGATACCTGCAGGAAATCCGCCAGTCCGGTCAGCACTTCGTCGCCGATTTTGTGTCCGTAGGTGTCGTTGACCTTTTTGAAATCGTCCAAATCGATCATGATCAGGGAGAACGGTTCTTTCTTCCCTTCCCCTTCGCCCTGCTCTTCAATCCGCCGCTGTATCTCGCCCCGGTTGTACAGCCCGGTCAGCGCGTCGGTGATGGCTACCTCGTGAAGCTTCTGGTTCGCCTCTTCCAGTTCCTTTGTGGCCATATTGATGAAGGTGGCCAGACGGTGAATCATGGAGATGCGTTCCGTATGATCCAGTTTTTCGGCAGCAGTCGTGTTTTCTTTGGGTTCTCCTTCCCGCATGGCTGCGATGACCAGCGTAACATTATGCTGGTTCACATAGCCGTTGGTGCGCAAAAACTCGCTGGATGTGAAAAAGCCAAAGGTCGGTGCAAGGGATTCAAAAGGCTGTGTTTCCCGGCCGATCCTGTCGTCGCCCCAGAATAACCGGCGTCCGGCGCAGGAAAAGATAAGGATGGCTTCCGGCGAAAAGCTTGCTACTTCCGTCCGGGTTTCCGCCACGCTGTCCAGAATCGTCATGGGATCGCCGTAGGCAAGGCGGCCCGTCGCCCCTTCTTTCACGTCCGAGGTCATTTCGATGGACCCGTCTTCGTTGCAGCATACCGGGTCGCGCAGGATGTTGACGCCGTTCCGAATGTAGTAGAACGGGAACTCTATAGTATGGAAGAAAAAATTCTCATCATTCTTGATTTTTAAATAACGATAGTATGCGTCATAGGTCGGCTGACCGTCCAGTTCGTATACGATGTTGCCCGTGGCACGGGTCACTTTCATTTCTTTGCCCAGCGGCTTCCAGCCGGACACAAACTGTGTGGAAAGATAAAAATCATCGCCGCCGTACAGCACAAAGGCAACGCCCTTTTGCATACAGGAACCTTTTTTGGAAAATACGCAGGCCTGTACGGCATCCAGCTTGCCGCTGAATGCGCCGCCGCCGAACACCTGAATGGAAGGATCCAAATCGTGCAGATTGTCGCAGAACGCAGACATGGACAGGCCCCGGATGGTGGCTACCAGTTCCACGGCCTTGACCCAGGGACGGGCTTTCACTTCCCGCTTCAGCGCATCGGTCACCTCTATGGCCACGTCTTCTGTAAGCCTGTACTGCAGCGTTTCCACATGGATGGAAGGACAGCTGAACACCATACACGTAATGGATACACCGGAAGGCGAGAAATCACCGCTGCTGATGTTGCCGTTGGTAGAGCAGCCTGCATATTCCGCGTCCGGCATCTCCTGGTCCAGCACGGTGCAAACGCCATCAATCAGCTCTTTGTCCGGCGAATCGGTAAATATATGGAAAAGGACTTTAGAAGCGCCCTTCTCTTCACAGTATTGACGAATTCTGTGCAGCTTGCCACGTAATGAAATTTCGTTTTTATAATCAAACTGGAACAGCTTCATAAGGCAACATCGCCCCCTATCTTGCAAAAACTTTCAGTGATTATAATCATTTTGTCATTATTGTCATTTTATTATATCATAGTTTCACTGGATTTCAAATATTTTTCATCTTTTTGGTGTAAAAATTGTGTGATATAAAAACAACCCCCAATGCCCGTACGGGATTGAGGGTGTGATGGCTGGTGCGCAGAGTGGGGCTCGAACCCACGACCTCCGCCATGTCAAGACGGCACTCTAACCAGCTGAGCTATCCGCGCGATACTTTCGCATAATTATTATACACGAAATTATAAAATTTTGCACATTTTTTACAGAAAAGCCCCGCAGCCAAAAGCTGCGAGGCAGGATATACGGTAAAACAACGTACGCAAAAATTAACGCTTGCTGTACTGGGAAGCCTTGCGGGCTTTCTTCAGGCCGTATTTGCGACGTTCTTTTTCGCGGGGATCGCGGGTCATCAGACCGGCTTTTTTCAGGGTCGGACGATATTCTTCGTCAACCTTGCACAAAGCGCGGCTGATGCCGTGACGGATTGCGCCGGCCTGGCCGGAGAAACCGCCGCCGATTACGTTTACCAAAATATCATACTTGTCTTTGGTCTCAGTCAGTTCCAGAGGCTGATTTACAATCAGCTTCAGGGTTTCCAGACCAAAATAATCGTTCATTTCGCGGCCGTTGATGACCACTTTGCCTTCACCCGGTACCAGGCGGACACGGGCAACGGAAGATTTGCGACGACCAGTCGCGCTGTATACTACTTCTGCCATGATGTTTTCCTCCTCCTGATTACCGTACGTTGATTTCTAATACTTCAGGCTGCTGTGCTGCATGCGGATGTTCCGGACCAGCATATACGTGCAGTTTTTTGTAGATCTGGTCGCCCAGACGGTTCTTCGGGATCATGCCGCGAACAGCAATTTCAACCATGCGGACCGGGTTGTTGGCCAGCATGTCTTTAGCCAGTACAAAACGGTCGCCGCCCAGATAACCGGTGTGATGGAAGTAGGTCTTCTGCGTCAGCTTTTTGCCAGTCAGCACAACTTTGTCAGCGTTTACAATGATTACATTGTCGCCGGTGTCCATATGCGGGGTAAAGGTCGGTTTGTGTTTACCGCGCAGGACTTTGGCAACTTCTGCGGCCAGACGGCCCAGCGTTTTATCAGTGGCGTCCACCACGAACCACTTGCGTTCGATGTTGGACGGGTTTGCCATGAAAGATTTCATTTCAATGTCCCTCCCAGGATTTATTCTTGCAGTGTTTACATAATAATGAAAAAACGTGAATGTGATGATGAGTCATTGCATTCCCTGCATCGGGGCTAATCGAATTCAGGACGCAAAATCACGTAAATATATTTTAATCACTTTTGCTGTTTTTGTCAACAGGATTCAGGGTTATTTTATAAAAATTTTAAAGGAAAAGGTATGAGCAAAACATAGAGAACGATTGCGTGATTTCATGAGATGAAATGTGCCGTCGTGGCGAGACTGTCTGAGGGCAAAGCCCGAGTTTCGAAGCCACAGGCACATGAATCCATGAAATAGCAATCGTGAACGTTTTTGCTCGTGCCTGTTCCTTTAAAATTATTATATTATTTGTACTCTACTCTTGCCAGATATAACCCCTGCGCCGGCGCCGGTGAATTCTCAAATTCGCCCCGCTTTTGCTTCAGCTCTTCTGCCATCGCCTGCGGCGGTTTTTTCCCCAGTCCGATCTGTACCATAGACCAGACTAAATTGCGCACCATGTGGTACACGAAGCCGTTGCCTGCAATATGATAGACCAGCGTACCGTCCGCTTCCGTTTCCCAACAGGATCTGTAAATCGTTTTAACAGGAGATACCTGGGTGCTTCCGGTGCTTTGGAAACCGCTGAAGTCATGGGTGCCCATAAGCATGGCAGCCGCTTCGTTCATTTTCTCCATGTCCGGTCGTTCTTTCATCTGCCACGCATAGTTGCGCGTAAACGGATCCGGCTCCGGCGCATACCGGATGCGGTACTCGTATTCTTTCCGGCAGGCGTCCTTGCGGGCGTTAAAACCCGGCTTCGCTTCTTCGGCACGCAACGCCCGGATATCTTCCGGCAGGATACTGTTCAGCGCCCGCGGCAGGTTTGAGGTGGGAATCGTCCCCTCTGTGGTAAAGGAAACCACCTGGCAGCGGGCATGCACCCCCGCATCCGTCCGGCCGCTGCCGGTAACGGTTACAGGTTCGCCGCAAACGCGGGCCAGTTTTTCTTCCAGAATCTGTTGTACGGTTATTTCCTTCGCCTGCCGCTGGAAGCCGAAATAGTTGCTTCCGTCGTAGCAGACAGTGAGTTTTATCGTTCTCATATTACTACTATGTTGAATAATTGGATTATTTTGTAGCGTTTCGCTCGGTTTTCTTTTCATCATTCTGCCACAACGCATTGCAGCAGTTTGATTTTACAAGGGCTAAGCAACCCGTACAATTTGTTTATATAAACTTCGGTCCCCAGCGCAGAAACGCCAGCAGTCCGATCATGACAAACGCAAACACAAAAGCCAGTCCGTCACCGGAACGGTAGGCCAGCTGGTGCATACGGGTACGCCCTTCCCCGCCGCGATAGCATCGCGCTTCCATGGCAATAGCCAGGTCGTCCGCCCGTCGGAAAGCGCTGATGAACAGCGGCACAAGAATCGGCAGCATGTTTTTTGCCCGGGCCAGCAGGTTCCCGCCGGAAAAATCCGCGCCCCGCGCCGTCTGCGCCTTGATGATACGATCCGTTTCTTCCATTAAAGTCGGAATGAAACGCAGGGCGATGGTCATCATCATAGCCAGCTCGTGGGCCGGTACGCCGATGACACGGAAGGGACGCAGCAGCGCTTCAATGCCGTCCGTCAATACGATGGGCGACGTGGTAAAGGTTAATATGGAAGAAATCATCAGCAGCAGGATCAGGCGCATGGCCATCTGCACACCAAGCTGCAGGCCTTCTTCCGTCACTTTGATAAACTTCCACTGATACAGCACGTGCTCGCCCTGTCCCATGACCGCGTGCAGAAACAGCGTCAGCACGATGATGAACAGCAGCGGTTTTACCGATTTCAGCACCAGCATGAAAGGCAGGCCCGAAATTGCGATGATAAACAGCACCATGGCACAGAGCGCAGCGTAACCGATGGCCGAATTGGCCAGAAAAACCGCCACGATCAGGATCAGTGTGGTCAGTATTTTGGTCCGGGGGTCGAGGCGGTGAATGAAGCTGTTGCCCGGGTAATACTGTCCCAGTGTAATATCCAGCATCTACTTCAGCCCCTTTCTGCGTTTCACTTCCGCCAGCAACCGCTTCGCGTCAGTGATTTCATAAGGCAGACGCAGGCCTTTCGCCCGCAGCGCGTCCGCCAGTTTATAGACTTCCGGTATATCCATCCCGGCTTCCAGCAAGCGGTTCTTTTCTTTCAGGAAGATTTCCCCCGGTTTGCCGTCAAGGATGACTTCGCCTTTATACACCACCAGCATCCGTCTGGCATATTTTGCCGCCTCTTCCATGCTGTGGGTCACCATGATGATACCGATGCCCCGTTTTTTATACAGGGCCATGATTTCCGCAAACACGGCATCACGGGAGCCGGGGTCCAGTCCGGCCGAGGGTTCGTCCAATATGAGGTAGTCCGGGTTCATTGCCACCACACCGGCAATGGCCGCCCTGCGCATCTGCCCTCCGGACAGGGAAAAAGGAGACCGTTGGGCGTAGGTTTCAAAATCCAGCCCTACAAACTTCATGGCGTCCCTGACGCGCGTCTCCACTTCGTCGGCGGCAAGGCCCAGGTTCCGGGGACCGAACGCGATGTCCTCGTATACGGTTTCCGCAAACAGCTGGTGCTCCGGATACTGGAACACCATGCCGATCCTTCCCCGTGCCAGCTTGGCTTCTTTCGTTTTGCCGGACAAATCAACGCCGTCCAGTGATGCGGTTCCCTTTGCGGGATGCAGCAGTCCGTTCAGGTTTTGCACCAGCGTGGATTTGCCGCTGCCGGTGTGCCCGATGACCGCCACGAATTCGCCTTTATGAATTTCCAGGGAAACATCCTTCAGCGCTTCTTTCTCGTAAGGCGTTCCCGGCATATATGTATAGGAAACATGTTCCAGTTTAATCGACATCTTTCTCGTTCCCGTTTCACTGTTTTAACTAATTATGTAAGCAGCGTATGTCGCCGTCTGCAACAACCTGAGCTGCCCGTCATTTCAAAAGCTGCTTCAATGTATGCCAGTACTTCTCAATTTTTTCCAGCGCTTCGCCGGTTGCGGCTATGTCCGGAAACATTGCCACAGTCATGCACAAAACGTGCCGGCCAAGGCTTCCGCCAGCTCTTCGTTGGTAATGATACCCTGCGGCAGTTTCACGCCGCTTTTCCGTAACTCAAACGCAAATTTGGCAGCCAGAGGCGCTTCCAGTCCCAGCTTTTCCAGTTCTTCTACCCGGGAGAACACGTCCCTGGGCGTGCCCTGGAATTTGATTCTGCCGTCCCCCATGACGATGACGCGGTCAGCCTGCATGGCTTCCGTCATAAAATGCGTAATGTAAACGACGGTAATATGCTGTTCCCTGTTCAGTTTCCGCACGGTACTGAGGATTTCCTTGCGGCCTTTCGGGTCCAGCATGGCAGTGGGTTCGTCCAATACGATGCAGCGGGACCCCAGCGCCAACGTGCCGGCGATAGCCACCCGTTGCTTCTGCCCGCCGGACAGAAGATGCGGCGCATGTTCCCGGTAATCCAGCATATCCACCGCCCGCAAAGCGTCTTCCACTCTTTGCTTCAGTTCCTCTGTGGGTACGCCGATATTTTCCGGCCCGAAAGCCACGTCCTCTTCCACAACAGCCGCCACGATCTGGTTGTCCGGATTTTGGAACACCATACCCGTGTCCTGCCGGATCTGCCACAGATTGTTTTCGTCCAGCGTATCCAGCCCGTGAACGTTCACACTGCCCTCCGAAGGTAAAAGCAGCGCGTTAAAATGACGGGCCAGCGTACTTTTGCCGCTGCCGTTGGCACCGATGACCGCCACGAATTCGCCGGGCATGATTTGAAGATCAATCCCATCCAGCGCCGTGACCGGATTGTTGTCCGAATCTATATAAACATGTTTAAGCCCTTTGGTTTCAATCACCGGCTCCATAGTTCCCCCTTGAGGATGAAATAACAAGCCCTTCATTTCAAAATGAACACGTATATTATATCTTTAGTCGCCACAACCGTCAACCCAATTTGCATAAAGAGTTAACAATTTTCTCTGTATAAAAAAACTGCTTACCCTGTTTCAGGTAAGCAGTTTTGTATTGAAACTCTTATAAAAGTTCAATAATCGCCATTTCGGCTGCATCGCCACGACGAGGACCAACCCGGTAAATACGGGTGAAGCCGCCCTGTCTGTCCTGGTACTTGGGAGCCAGTTCATCAAACAGTTTTCTGGTAGCGGTTTCGTCTACCAGCGTTGCCAGCACCTGACGGCGTGCATGCAAATCACCAACTTTAGCCAGAGTGATCAGCTTTGCCACATTCTTGCTGGTCTCTTTTGCTTTCGTGATGGTGGTCTCAATTCTGCCATTCATAATCAGAGCGCTGGACAGACTGCGGAACAGAGCTTTACGGTTACCGGACGCGCGGTTTAATTTTCTGTATGCCATTTTCCGTCCCCCTTATTAATCTTCCTCATCCTTACGTAAGGACAAGTCTAAATCCACTAACTTTTTAATAATTTCTTCCAACGATTTGGTACCCAGGTTGCGGACCTTCTTCAAATCATCTTCCGATTTGTTGATCAGGTCGCCCACTGTGTTGATGCCGGCCCGGCGCAGGCAGTTGTTGCTGCGTACAGACAGGTCCATCTCTTCAATCGACATGGCCAGTTTCGGATCTTCCTGTTCTTCCGTGTCTTTTTCCGTTGCAGACGGTTCTGCAGCAGGAACAAGTTGCTGCTCCACAACAGTACCGTTCTGGAAGAGCTTCAGGTAATCGATCAGAAGTCCGGATGCGCGGCTGATGGCGTCTTCCGGATTGATGCTGCCGTCAGTCCATACTTCCAGTGTCAGTTTATCGTAATCGGTCACGTTGCCGACACGGGTATCGGTCACGCCAAATTTAACGCGGGTGATCGGAGAATAAATGCTGTCAACGGGAATCCAGCCGATGCCCATATCATCTCTTTTATTCTTGTCACCGGGTACATATCCCCTGCCGGTATCGACATAAATATCGATTTTCAGGCTGGCGTCTTTGTCCAGCGTTGCGATATGCAGATCCGGATTCAGGATCTCCACGTCGCTGTCGGTTTCAATGTCTTCAGCCGTGATTTCCTGTTCTCCTGCAGCGTTGATATGCAGAACCTTCATCTCGCTGTCCGGAGAACTTAACTGCATACACAGCCCTTTAATATTCAGGACGATGTCTGCCACGTCTTCCCGGACACCCGGAATCGTGGTGAACTCATGCAGGACTTTCGTTCCTTCACCGTACTCGATCATCACGCCGATTACCGCAGCACCGGGCAGGGACGATAACAGGACACGGCGCAGGCTGTTTCCTAATGTAATGCCATAGCCACGTTCCAACGGTTCCCAGACAAATTTGCCATAACGTTTATCACCAGAAACTTCAGTCGTAACCAACTTCGGTTCAATAATTTCAATCATGCGGAAAGCCTCCTTCTCTCGCGTATTACCACAATACGCCAACTGGTTGGTGGCAAAAGATGCTCATCATTATTTGGAGTACAGTTCGACAATGGACTGTTCCACTACCGGAACATCAATTTCCTCACGAGCCGGGAAACGGTCAACTTTGGCGCATAAAGCTTCCGCATTCACAACAAGCCAGGCCGGAGCCGTTACAGCAGCCAGCTTCTCGTTCATGCCTTTGAAGTAAGTCTTAGCGCGGCTGTTTTCCATTACAGCTACTTCATCGCCAACTTTGATCAATGCAGAAGGAATATCAACGCGTTTTCCGTTAACGGATACATGACCGTGACGTACCAGCTGACGCGCCTGACGGCGAGTGGTAGCCAGTCCCATGCGGAACACTACGTTGTCCAGTCTTCTTTCCAGCAATAACAGCAGGTTTTCACCGGTGATGCCGGGCATTTTCTTCGCTTTTTCGTAATACAGGCGGAACTGTTTTTCCAGTACGCCGTAAATGAATTTTGCTTTCTGTTTTTCTTTTAACTGCGCGCCATATTCACTTACCTTATGGTTAGCATGATGGGGCTGGCGGAAAGAGCTCTTGGCCAGACCTACAACCGCGGGTTCCAGACCCAGTGAACGGCAGCGTTTCAGAGCAGGTACTCTATCAATTGCCATCTGTGTTTTACACCTCCTGTTATACTCTGCGACGTTTCGGCGGACGGCAGCCGTTGTGCGGAATCGGAGTTACGTCTTTAATGGAGTTAACTTCGAGACCGGTAGCCTGTAAAGCGCGGATTGCAGCTTCACGGCCGGCACCGGGGCCCTTAACATATACTTCAACGGTTTTCATGCCATGTTCCATTGCAGCTTTGGTAGCGGTTTCTGCTGCCATCTGTGCTGCGAACGGGGTGCTCTTGCGGCTTCCGCGGAAGCCCATTTCACCGGCAGAAGCCCAGCTGATTACATTGCCGTTCAAATCGGTGATCGTAACCAGCGTGTTGTTAAAAGTGGATTTAATATGCGCAGCGCCGGCAACGACGTTTTTGCTTACTTTCTTTTTGTTGCGAACTACTTTTTTTCCTGCCACTTCTTATTTACCCTCCTCTACTGATTACTTCTTGCCCTGGCCCTTTTTGGGACCCTTGCGGGTACGGGCGTTGTTTTTGGTGTTCTGGCCGCGAACGGGCAGACCGGCGCGATGTCTTCTGCCGCGATAGCTGCCAATTTCTACCAGACGTTTAATGTTGAGGGATTCCTCACGGCGGAGGTCGCCTTCCACCTTGTAATCTCTGTCCACAACCTCACGAATTTTCGCAACTTCGCCTTCGGTCAGATCGCGAACACGGGTATCGGGATTGATACCGGTCTTTGCCAGGATCTCACGGGATAAGGTAAGACCGATACCGAAAATATAGGGCAGCGCATATTCTACACGCTTATCATTCGGTAAATCGACACCAGCAATACGTGCCATTCAAGTGTACCTCCTTCTTAACCTTGTCTTTGTTTATGCTTCGGATTTTCGCAAATGACCATAACGCGGCCTTTGCGTTTGATAATTTTGCATTTTTCGCAAATACGTTTTACAGACGGTCTGACTTTCATTTTCTACCTCCTCAGTGTCTGTGCCGGTTTATTTATACCGGTAGGTGATTCTTCCACGGTTCAAATCATAAGGTGTCAGTTCCACTGTCACTCTGTCGCCGGGTAAGATTTTGATGAAGTTCATACGGATCTTACCGGAAATATGAGCCAGTATCTCATGATTATTCTGTAACTTAACCTTGAACATAGCATTGGGAAGCGATTCCAGAATCGTGCCTTCCACTTCGATTACATCCTGCTTTGACACAGATCCTTACCTCCCTGCCCGTTCTTCAAGGCTTGCCTTTACATCGGCATAAACTTTGTCGATAGCCTGCGTTCCGTCAATTTCCAGATAAACACCCTGCTTATTATAGTATTCAATCAGGGGTTCCGTCTGGGAATGATATGCCTTCAGGCGGTTCTTAACGGTTTCTTCTTTATCATCATCACGCTGATAAAGGCTGCCGCTGCATTTATCGCAGACACCCTCCACTTTCGTGGGATTGAAGGAAACATGGTAGGTTGCGCCGCAGGCCTTGCAGATGCGCCGCCCCGTTACACGGGATACCAGTTCGCCATCCGGTACGACAATATTTACTACGCCGGTCAGTTTGATCCCCAGATCGTTCAGGATTCCGTCCAGTGCAACAGCCTGTTCTTCCGTACGGGGAAACCCGTCTAAAATGAAACCTTTTGCACATTCCGGTTTAGACAAACCTTCCCGTACAATTCCGATTGTTACAACGTCCGGTACCAGTCCGCCGGCATCCATGTATTTTTTAGCTTCTTTTCCCAGCTCCGTGCCCTGCTTTACAGCAGCCCGGAACATATCACCGGTGGAGATATGGGGAATTTTATACGTTTCGACAAGCTTTTCAGCCTGAGTACCTTTTCCGGCACCAGGAGGTCCCATTAAAAGAATATACATCTGTCTATCCTCCTTTACTTCATAAAGCCCTGGTAATGACGTACCAAAGCCAGCGACTCAATCTGTTTCATTGTATCCAGTGCAACACCGACGACGATCAGCAGAGATGTGCCGCCGATGTAGATACCCTCGATACCGGTCAGGTACACGATGATGTGGGGCATCATGGCAATCAGGGCCAGGAATATGGCGCCTGACAGCGTAATACGCGTCATGACCATGTCCAGATAATCGGTAGTCGGTTTGCCGGGCCGCAGCCCCGGGATAAACCCGCCCATCTTCTTGATATTCTCACTCATGTTCTTGATATCCAGCGTAACCGCGGTGTAGAAGAACGTGAAGAATATAATCAGGATGATATACAATGCAGTTTGCAGCGGCGTGCCCCATGCAAAATACCCTGCAATTTTCTGAACCCAGGGTACTTTTACAAACTGTCCGATCGTAGCCGGAAGCATCAGAAGTGACGAAGCAAAGATAATGGGGATTACGCCTGCCTGGTTCACCTTCAAGGGAATGTAACTGCTGTGACCGCCATACATCTTACGGCCTACGATACGTTTCGAATACTGTACAGGGATCTTGCGGACGCCCTGAGAAATCGCAACTACGAAAACGACCATGGCCAGCGCGATAAGCAGGAACAATATCACGTTCAGGATGTTAATTGTACCTACATTCAGATATTTTGCCAGCGTGGAAATGCCGTCCGGGAGGCGGGAAACGATACCCGCAAAGATGATCAGGGAGATACCGTTGCCGATACCTTTCTGCGTAATCTCTTCACCGATCCACATCAGCAGGCAGGTGCCTGCCGTTAAGGATACGACGATCATCAATACCGAGAACACATTCGGGTTATTGATGGCGGACCGCAGACCGAATGCCATACCGAAGCCCTGGATCACTGCAAGGACTACGGTAAGGTAACGGGTCGTCTTGTTGATCTTCTTGTAACCTTCCTGCCCTTCCTTGGACCATTCTTCCAGCGTCGGTATAACCACTTTCAACAGCTGCAAAATAATGGACGCGTTGATGTACGGGGTGATACTCATTGCAAAAATGGAGAACTTGCTCAGGGCGCCGCCGGAGAACAGATCCAGCAGGCCAAACAGGTTTCCATTGTTAAATAACTGCTCAATCATTGCGGCATTGACTCCGGGAACCGGAATATGGGTTCCCAGTCGGAACACCGCAAACATAACCAGGGTGAAGATAACTCTCCGCCTCAGTTCGGGGACCCGAAGAACATTAGCCAAAGCAGCTAACATTATCAGATCACCTCTACTTTTCCGCCGGCAGCTGTAATCTTTTCTTCAGCAGTCTTGCTGAAGCCGTTTGCCTGTACCGTCAGTTTTTTAGTCAGCTCGCCGCCGCCTAAAATGCGCAGTCCGTCACGAATACTCTTAATCAGACCGCATTCGATCAGCATTACAGGTTCTACTACAGTACCGTCTTCAAAGCAGTTCAAAGTACCTACGTTTACTTCTACATATTGTTTGCCGAACTTGTTATAGAAGCCGCGTTTCGGAAGACGCAGGTATAACGGTCTCTGGCCGCCTTCAAATCCCGGGCGTTTTACACCGCCGGAACGGGATTTCTGACCCTTTTGGCCTTTGCCGGAGGTCTTGCCCAGACCGGAACCCAGGCCACGGCCTACACGAACGCGGGCTTTATGGGAACCCGGAGCCGGATGTAATTCATGTAATTCCATTTTGCTGCACCTCCTTATTAAGCTTCCACTTCTTCGACCTTCACAAGATGTCTCACTTTGTGAACCATGCCGCGAATGGTCGGGTTATCTTCCTGTACTACAGAAGTACCGATTTTTCCTAAACCCAGCGCTCTTACGGTTGCGCGCTGATCCTGCTTGTATCCGATCAAGCTGCGGATCAGCGTGATTTTTAACTTTTTCATCAGGCTTCCTCCTTAGCTTAACCTAAAATTTCCTGGGGAGTCTTGCCGCGCAGGGCAGCTACAGACTGCAGGTTCTTCAGACCTTTTAACCCTTCCAGGGTTGCGCGTACCATGTTGTTGGGGTTATGGGAACCCTGGCATTTCGTCAGGATGTCGCGGATACCTGCCAGTTCCAGAACGGCACGCACCGGACCGCCGGCAATAACGCCGGTACCTTCGGAAGCCGGACGCAGGAACACGCGGCCTGCACCGTACACACCGATAATTTCGTGAGGAATGGTATTGCCTACCATGGTAACTGTAATCAGATTTTTCTTAGCGTCGTCAACGCCTTTCCGGATTGCTTCCGGAACTTCAGCAGCTTTGCCCAGGCCCATACCTACATGGCCTTTTCCATCGCCAACCACAACCAGTGCGGCAAAGGTGAAGCGACGGCCGCCTTTAACAACTTTCGCAACGCGATTGATGAATACAACTTTCTCGGTAAAGCCGTCATCGGGTTTTTCGCGTCTGTCGCGCTTATCAAAATTAGCCAAGATACTTCCTCCTTCCGTTAGAATTGCAGTCCAGCTTCACGAGCTGCTTCTGCTAATGCGGCAACACGACCATGATACAGGTAGCCGCCGCGGTCGAATACAACTTCTTTTACGCCTTTGGCCAGTGCTTTTTCAGCAATCGCCTTGCCTACGGCCTTGGCAGCTTCCACGTTGCCGCCGTAGTTTTCAAAGGTCTTTTCTACAGTGCTTGCCGCTGCAATGGTCTCGCCGGTTTCATCGTTGATGACCTGTGCATAGATGTTGCTCAGGGAACGGTATACGTTCAGGCGGGGTCTTTCAGCAGTGCCTACAACATATCTGCGGGAACGAACATGACGTTTCTGACGTTTTTCGTTCTTGTTTGCTTTATTGAACAAGAGGTTTCACTCCTTCCTTAATTACTTCTTAGCTTTCGCGCCTGCTTTACCAACTTTGCGGCGTACATGTTCGCCTTCATAGCGGATGCCTTTTCCTTTGTAGGGTTCAGGCGGACGCAGGTTGCGAATTTCCGCTGCTACCGCGCCAACTTTTTCCTTATCCGCACCGCTTACAACAATCTTGTTCGGAGCGGGTACGTCAAAGGTGATGCCGGCAGGCGGCTCTTTAACAACCGGATGGGAGAAACCCAGTGTGAAGTTAATGTTGTTTCCCTGTTTTGCTGCACGGTAGCCAACGCCCTGGATTTCCAGCGATTTGCTGAAGCCTTTGGTTACGCCTTCCACCATGTTGTTGATCAGGGTACGGGACAGGCCGTGCATGGCCCGGTTTTCTTTTTCATCATCGGGACGTTCTACGATGAGTACGCCGTTGTCCAATGTGATCTTCATTGTCTGGCTGATCTGGCGCTGTAATTCGCCTTTGGGGCCTTTTACAGTTACCAGATTGTTTTCAACCGTTACCGTTACGCCAGCGGGAACAGTAATCGGTTTTTTACCAATTCTAGACACTTAAACGGTACCTCCTTTTTAGTATTACCAAACGTATGCCAGAACTTCGCCGCCCAGACCAGCTTTGCGGGCCGCTTTATCGGTCATCAGCCCCTGAGAGGTGGAGATGATTGCGATACCCAGGCCGCCGAGAACCTTCGGCAGCTGATCTTTCTGGGAATATACGCGCAGGCCAGGCTTGGAAATACGTTTGAGGCCGGAAATTACTTTTTCACGGTTTGCGCCGTATTTCAGGCTTACTTTGATAACATTCTGTTTGTTATCTTCAATTACTTCAAAATCTTTAATAAATCCTTCGTCCTTTAAAATCGTGGCAATCGCCTCTTTGATTTTGGACCCGGGGATTTCAACTTTATCATGATGAACCGAATTTGCATTACGGATACGGGTAAGCATATCGGCGATCGGATCAGTCATTACCATTATTCAATGGCCTCCTTTCTTAGATGGTTGTTACCAGCTTGCTTTTGTTACGCCGGGAATTTCGCCCTTGTAGGCATATTCACGGAAGCAGATACGGCACATACCGAACTTACGTAAGTAAGCATGGGGGCGGCCGCAGATTTTGCAGCGGTTGTAATGACGAACTTTAAATTTCGGTTCTTTACTCCATTTTTCAATCAGTGCTGTCTTAGCCAAAATTCTTTCCTCCTTACTTAAGCTGCGAACGGCATTCCCAGAAGCCGCAGCAATTCGCGGGCTTCTTCGTCAGTCTTGGCAGTAGTTACAATGATGATATCCATGCCATGAACTTTGTCAACCTTATCATATTCGATTTCCGGGAAAATCAACTGTTCTTTCAGACCCAGGGCATAGTTGCCGCGGCCGTCAAAGGAAGTTGCGCTGACACCGCGGAAGTCACGTACGCGGGGCAGTGCCACGTTCATCAGTTTGTCAAGGAAATAATACATACGGTCGCCGCGCAGGGTTACTTTTGCGCCGATCGGCATGCCGGCACGCAGTTTGAAAGCCGCGATGGATTTCTTGGCTTTGGTTACAACCGGTTTCTGACCGGCGATAGTAACCAGCTCGGAAACAGCTGTTTCCAGTGCTTTGGCATTGGCAACCGCTTCGCCGACGCCCATGTTGATAATAACTTTTTCAACTTTGGGAATTTCGTTTACGTTTTTATACTGGAATTTATCTACAAGTCCTTTAACGACTTCAGATAAATACTTTTCTTGCAGTCTGGTCTTGGCCATTTACAATGTTTCCTCCTTTCCCGGATATTATTTATCGATTACTTCGCCGCAGTGCTTGCAGACTCTCTTGGACTTGCCGTCTTCAATCTTGTGAGCAATACGGGTCGGTTTTTTGCAGCTGGGGCAAACCAGCATTACTTTGCAGGAAGCAATGGCTGCTTCTTTCGTCACGATACCACCCTGAGGGTTGGTCTGGGACGGTTTGGTATGACGTTTTACTTTATTGACGCCTTCCACGATAACTTTGCCTTTTTTCGGCAGGGCAGTCAGGATTTTGCCTTCTTTGCCTTTATCTTTACCGGACAGGACCTGAACGGTATCGCCTTTTTTAACATGCAGCTTTACAGCAGTACTCATGTCTTAAGAACACCTCCTAATGTGCTTTTATGATTTCTTACAGCACTTCCGGTGCCAGAGAAATAATCTTCATAAAGTCTTTTTCACGCAGCTCACGGGCTACAGGCCCAAAAATACGGGTTCCGCGGGGGCTCTTGTCGTCTTTGATCACTACAGCGGCATTTTCATCGAAACGGATGTAAGAACCGTCTTTGCGATGAAGTCCCTTTGTAGAACGAACAACAACTGCCTTTACTACGTCACCTTTCTTAACAACGCCTCCGGGTGCTGCATCTTTAACAGAACAAACAATGATGTCGCCGATATTGGCATATCTGCGGAAAGAGCCACCCATAACGCGGATGCACATAACCTTCTTAGCGCCGGTGTTGTCGCCGACATTAAGAATTGTCTGTTGTTGAATCATGTTTAACCTCCCTTGTCAGATCCGATATAATCTGACAACTACATTATTTAGCACGTTCTAAGATTTCAACCAGGCGCCAGCATTTATCTTTGGACAGCGGACGGGTCTGGGTGATTTTAACCAGATCGCCGATATGCGCTTCGTTGTTTTCATCATGTGCCTTGAATTTGATCGTGTTCTTTACGCCTTTTTTGTAGAGCGGGTGCTGAACAAAACGTTCGATAGCAACAACGATGGTCTTCTGCATCTTATCGCTTACAACTCTGCCTACACGGCTGACACGTGCGTTTCTTTCTACGGTCACGACTGTTTCCTCCTTAATTAAGCTTCAAAACCTTACGCGTTGATTTCGTTCTGGCGCTGAACAGTTTTGATTCTGGCAATGGATTTTTTGATTTCGTGGATCTTCATGGGATTCTCACATTGTCCGGTTGCCATCTGAAAACGTAAGTTGAACAGTTCTTCTTTCAATTCTGCTAACTTTTTGTCTAAATCTTCAGCAGATAACTCTCTGATTTCATTGATTTTCATTCAGCTTCACCACCCTTTGCTTCTACGGCAGTTTCGGCTTCCAACTGAGCCTTTGTCATGAATTTCGTTTTGATGGGGAGCTTATGACCGGCCAGACGCATTGCTTCTTTCGCGTCGGCTTCAGCAACGCCGCCCATTTCAAACAGGACGCGGCCGGGTTTTACAACCGCTACCCAATATTCCGGAGAACCTTTACCGGAACCCATACGGGTTTCAGCCGGTTTTGCAGTGATGGGTTTGTCCGGGAAAATCTGAATCCATACCTGGCCGCCACGTTTGATGTAACGGGTCATGGCAATACGGGCTGCCTCAATCTGACGGTTGGTGATCCATGCAGGTTCCAGCGCAACCAGGCCAAAATCGCCATGGCAGATGGTGTTGCCGCGCATGGCGCGACCTTTCATACGGCCTCTGTGTTGTTTACGGTGTTTAACTCTGTTCGGTAATAACATATTACTTTGCCTCCTTTGCGGATGCAGGCTTTGCTGCCTTGGTTTCCGGCAGTACTTCGCCTTTGTAGATCCAGACCTTTACGCCGATACGGCCATACGTGGTATGGGCTTCTGCTGTACCGTAATCAATATCAGCACGTAACGTGTGCAGAGGAATGGAGCCTTCGCGATAGCTTTCGCTGCGGGCAATTTCAGCACCGCCCAGACGGCCGCCGACTTTTACTTTAATACCCTTGGCGCCCATACGCATGGTGCGGCCAACGCACTGTTTCATGGCACGACGGAACGCAATGCGGCGTTCCAGCTGGCTGGCAATATTTTCCGCTACCAGCGTCGCATCCATATCCGGCTGTTTGATCTCCTGGATATTGATGTCAACATTTGCATCGGTCATCTTTTTCAGGTCTTTCTTCAGCAGTTCGATGTTGCTGCCCTGACGGCCGATAACCATGCCCGGTTTTGCAGTGTAGATCGTAACACGTGCCTTGTTGGAGGCGCGCTCGATATCTACTTTGGAAATTCCGGACAGGAATAATTTTTCTTTAATGAACTCACGGATTTTAATATCTTCCAGTAAGAATTTTTCATAGTCTTTGTCGGCAAACCAGTTGGATTCCCAACCTTTGATCACGCCAACGCGCAGACCATGCGGATTAACTTTCTGACCCACTATCATTACCCTCCTTATCCGGGATTATTATTTTTCAGAAACACATACGGTCACGTGGCTGGAATGCTTCAAAATCTTGAACGCCTGTCCACGGGAACGCGGATGAATACGTTTCAGTGTAGGACCCTGGTCTACAAAGCAGGTAGACACATAGAGGTTATCTACATTCATATCGTTATTATGTTCAGCATTGGCAACCGCGCTGCGCAACACCTTTTCCACAACTTCAGAGCCAACTTTCGGAGTGAATTTCAAAATTGCGAAAGCTTCAGACACTTTTTTACCGCGGATCAGGTTCATAACAATGCGCAGTTTGCGAGGAGCAATGCGGATATATTTTGCAGTAGCGTTAACTTCCATTACTTATTCCTCACTTTCCTGTAGTATCTGCTTTCTTATCCTGATGACCTTTGAATGTACGGGTCGGAGCAAATTCTCCTAATTTATGGCCTACCATATCCTCGGTGATGAATACCGGAACATGTTTGCGTCCGTCATGAACCGCAATGGTGTGTCCTACAAACGTAGGTAAAATCATAGAAGCGCGGGACCAGGTCTTTACAACCTTCTTATCATTTGCGGCATTCAGTGCATCAACCTTTTTCAACAGACTGGGATGCACATAAGGTCCTTTTTTAACTGATCTAGACACTGATAAGCCTCCTTTCTCTCAACGATTATTTCGTTCTACGGCTTAAAATTAACTTAGTTGAAGATTTCTTGTTCTTGCGGGTGCGAACACCAAACGCAGCTTTGCCCCAGGGAGTAACAGGACGTTTACGTCCAACCGGGCTGTGACCTTCACCGCCTCCATGCGGATGGTCGTTCGGGTTCATAACTACGCCGCGGTTTGCAGGACGGATACCCAGCCAGCGGGAACGGCCGGCTTTACCGATGGTGAGGTTTTCAAATTCCAGATTGCCAACCTGGCCGATCGTGGCACGGCAGTTGATATGTACTTTGCGGACTTCACCGGAAGGCAGACGCAGCAGTGCGTAATCTCCTTCTTTAGCCATCAGCTGTACGACTGCGCCGGCAGAGCGTGCCATCTGGCCGCCTTTACCGATCTTCAGTTCCACGTTGTGTACCAGAGTACCAACCGGGATGTTCTTTAAGGGCAGGCAGTTGCCGGTTTTGATATCGGCATTCGGACCGCTTTCCACTTTGTCGCCAACCTTCAGGTCCAGGGGAGCCAGGATATAGCGTTTTTCGCCGTCTACATAATGCAGCAGCGCAATGCGGGCATTACGGTTCGGATCGTATTCAATGGTAGCAACTTTTGCGGGGATTCCGTCTTTGTTGCGTTTGAAGTCAATGATACGATACTGTCTTTTCGTGCCGCCGCCCTGATGGCGAACGGTCATTTTACCGGTGTTGTTGCGGCCGGCGTGTTTGTTCAGCTTCTCAAGAAGCGGACGATAGGGTTTATCAGTCGTAATCTCTTCGAAGGAAGACGTTGTCATAAAACGTCTCGAAGGAGAATACGGATTGTAGCTTTTAATCGCCATTTAGCTTACCTCCTTACATTCCTTCAAATATCGGCAGCGTCTGACCTTCTGCCAGTCTGACGATTGCCTTTTTATAATCGGACGTCCGGCCTACATTTCTGCCCATCCGTTTTACTTTGCCGCTGACCCGAATGGTCGTTACGGACAGAACCTTTACATTCCAGATGGATTCCACAGCCTGACGGATTTCGGTTTTGTTAGCGGTTACCGGAACCTTAAAAGTGTATTTGTTCTCCTGCATCATCATGGAAGTTTTTTCCGTGATGAGCGGGCGGATCAAAACGTCGCGAGGATTAGCAGCCATTATGCAAGTACCTCCTCAATCTTTTCTACAGCATTCTTGTCCAGGAACACTTTATTATTGTGCAACAGGTCAAAGCAGTTCAAACCGCCGTTATTGATGACGGTAACTTTGCGGATGTTGCGTGCGGACAGTTCTACGTTTTCGTTTTCCCCGTTCGTGATGATCAGGGTCTTATTCTCTGCAGCTTCGAAAGCTTCCAGCATTTCAAGAGTACGTTTGGTCTTGAAATCATCAAACGCGATATTGTCGATGATCACCAGCTGGCCTTCCGCAACTTTGGCGGATAATGCACAGCGGATTGCCAGACGGCGCGCTTTGCGGGTCATATCTTTGTGATAGCTGCGGGGCTGCGGTCCAAAGGTTACGCCGCCGCCTACCCACAGAGGAGAGCGGGTGGAACCTACACGTGCGTGACCGGTTCCTTTCTGTCTCCAGGGTTTCCGGCCGCCGCCGCGTACCATGCCGCGGGTTTTGGTAGCGGAAGTGCCCTGGCGCTGGTTGGCCTGCTGCATTACGATAGCCTGATGCACAACAGGTTCATTAAATTCAACGCCAAATACTTCTTCATTTAATTCAATCTCTTCGCCGGTAGTTTTGCCGGCCATGTTATATACAGATAACTTCGGCATATGAAGCATCCTCCTTTCTGTCGTTTACATTACTTACCTTTAACGGCTTCTGTGATTACTACGCAGGTGCCGTTTGCACCCGGAATAGAACCGTGTACAAGGATAAGGTTGCGTTCAGTATCAACCCGTGCAATGGTCAGAGACTGAACGGTAGCACTCTTGCCACCCATGCGGCCAGGCAGTTTTTTGCCTTTGATTACCCTGCCGCCGGGGCCGGAATGCATCGGTCCCATAGAACCCGGCTCACGATGCGATTTGGAACCGTGTTTCATAGGGCCACGGCCGAAATTGTGGAGCTTAATGGTGCCTGCAAAGCCTTTGCCGCGGCTGATACCGCTTACGTCAACCAGATCTCCGGCTGCGAATACGTCGGCTTTGATTACGTCACCCGGTTTTAAGTCGGACGGAGCGTCCAGACGTAATTCCTTAACAAATTCAGCAGGAGCAACACCTGCTTTGTCAAAATGACCCTTCTCCGGTTTGGTCACTTTCTTTTCGCTTACTTCGCCGAAACCAACCTGGATCGCATTGTATCCGTCGGTTTCTTCCGTTTTATTTTGAATGACTGTGCAAGGGCCTGCTAACACAACCGTAACAGGAATGAACTTGCCATCAGCTTCAAAAATTTGGGTCATGCCCAGTTTTTTGCCAATAATTCCTTTAGCCATCGTTAGCACCTCCTCACAGTTTGATTTCGATGTCTACGCCGGCCGGCAGGTCTAAGCGCATCAGCGCGTCAACCGTTTTCGGAGTCGGCTCCAGAATGTCTACCAGACGTTTGTGAGTGCGCATTTCGAACTGCTCACGGGAATCTTTGTTGACATGAGGGGAACGCAGAATCGTATAAATGTTCTTTTCGGTAGGCAGCGGAATCGGGCCGGAAACCTGTGCGCCGGTACGTTTCGCCGTCTCAACGATCTTTGCAGCGCTCTGATCCAGAGCGGTGTGGTCATACGCTTTCAGGCGTATTCTGATTTTTTGTGTCTTAGCCATTAATTTTTCCTCCAATCGCCCAGTTTCTAAGAACGGACATACTCCGTGAAAATCTCCCCGTCTGCAAGGCAGGACAGGCAAGCAACCTTTCACATCATCGCAGGTACCAATAAACATAAGAATATGAGGGGCTGTCTTAAGCCCCTCATACCGGGATCTAAGATCAATTTAATTCAAAATTAGTCGATGATATCGCCAACAACGCCAGCGCCTACGGTGTGGCCGCCTTCGCGGATAGCGAAACGCAGGCCCTGTTCCATAGCAATCGGGGTGATCAGGGTGATCTCCATGTCTACGTTATCACCAGGCATTACCATCTCCGTGCCTTCCGGCAGTTTTACGGAACCGGTTACGTCGGTGGTACGGAAGTAGAACTGCGGACGGTAGCCGTTGAAGAACGGGGTATGACGGCCGCCTTCTTCTTTCTTCAGTACATATACCTGGCCGGTGAAGTGGGTGTGCGGATGTACGCTGCCCGGTTTCGCCAGTACCTGACCGCGTTCGATTTCCTTGCGGTCAACACCACGCAGCAGCGCGCCTACGTTGTCGCCTGCCAGCGCTTCGTCCAGAGTCTTGCGGAACATTTCCAGACCGGTGATAACGGTCGCTTTCTTCTCGTCTTTCATGCCGACGATTTCAACGGGGTCGCCTACATGGGCTGCGCCGCGTTCGATACGGCCGGTAGCAACGGTGCCGCGGCCGGTGATGGTGAATACGTCTTCTACAGGCATCAGGAACGGTTTGTCAGTCGGGCGTTCCGGAGTCGGAATGTAGTTGTCTACTTCTTCCATCAGCTTCAGGATGCTGCCTTCACCGATTTCGCTCTTGTCGCCTTCCAGGGCTTTCAGCGCGGAACCTACCACGATGGGAATGTCATCGCCGGGGAATTCGTAGCTGCTCAGCAGGTCGCGTACTTCCATCTCTACCAGTTCGATCAGTTCGGCATCGTCTACCATGTCTGCCTTGTTCAGGTACACTACCATAGCCGGTACGCCTACCTGACGGGACAGCAGGATGTGTTCGCGGGTCTGCGGCATCGGGCCGTCAGCTGCGCTTACTACCAGGATCGCACCGTCCATCTGCGCGGCGCCGGTGATCATGTTCTTTACATAGTCAGCGTGGCCGGGGCAGTCAACGTGTGCATAGTGACGGTTGGCCGTCTCGTATTCTACGTGAGCCGTGTTGATGGTGATACCACGTTCTCTTTCTTCCGGCGCCTTATCGATCATGCTGTAATCCATGAACTGCGCGCCGCCTCTTTCTGCCAGCACTTTGGTGATAGCAGCGGTCAGGGTGGTTTTGCCATGGTCTACGTGACCGATAGTTCCGATGTTAACATGCGGTTTTGTTCTTTCAAACTTTGCCTTTGCCATTTTTTCCTTCCTCCTTGAAGTAAATGTATATTTAAAAATTTATTAGGATCAGCGTAACTGATTATTCAGCCTTAGTGCCTTTGTTTTTGGCAACGATTTCATCTGCAATGCTCTTGGGCACTTCTTCGTAATGGTCAACCTGCATGGTGTAGGTGCCACGGCCCTGGGTCTTGCTGCGCAGGTCTGTCGCGTAACCGAACATGGAAGCCAGCGGTACGAACGAGTGGATAACCTGTGCACCGTTGCGCGCTTCCATACCGTCGATGCGTCCGCGGCGGGAGTTCACGTCGCCGATTACATCGCCCATGTATTCTTCCGGTACGGTGATATCAACCTTCATGTAAGGCTCCAGCAGAACCGGGGAAGCCTTTTCGGCGCCGGCCTTGAAGCCCATGGAACCGGCAATCTTAAATGCCATTTCCGAAGAGTCGACTTCATGGTACGAACCGTCGTATACGGTAACGCCGATGTCTACCATCGGGTAACCGGCTACCACACCGTTTTCCATTGCTTCTTTGACACCGGCTTCAATCGGGGCAATGTATTCTTTCGGAATCGCACCGCCGACAACCTTGTTTTCAAAGGTAAAGCCCGCGCCCATTTCCAACGGGGTGATTTCCAGCCAGCAGTGACCGTACTGGCCTTTACCGCCGGACTGACGGATGAACTTGCCTTCCGACTTAACAGCCTTGCGGATGGTCTCGCGGTATGCAACCTGCGGATTGCCTACGTTGCAGCCTACCCGGAATTCACGGAGCAGACGGTCAACGATGATGTCCAGATGCAGCTCGCCCATACCGGAGATGATGGTCTGCGCGGTTTCCGGATCCGTATGTACCTTGAAGGTCGGATCTTCTTCCGCCAGCTTCTGCAGCGCAATGCCCATCTTTTCCTGGTCGGCTTTCGTCTTGGGTTCCACCGCAACGGAAATAACCGGTTCAGGGAACACCATGGATTCCAGAATGATCGGAGCCTTTTCATCACACAGCGTGTCGCCGGTCGTCGTAAACTTCAGGCCAACCGCTGCTGCGATATCTCCGGAGTACGCTTCCGGGATTTCTTCCCGGTGATTGGCATGCATCAGCAGGATGCGGCCCATACGTTCGCGTTTCTCTTTGGAAGAGTTGTAAACATAGGAACCTGCGGTGATCATGCCGGAGTAAACCCGGAAGAAGCCAAGCTTGCCAACGAAGGGGTCGGTCGCGATTTTGAATGCCAGTGCAGAGAAGGGCTCGCTGTCAGAAGTCGGCCGGGAATCTTCCTCGCCGGTTTCCGGATTGATACCCTTAATGCTCTCGATATCCGTCGGAGCCGGCATGTAATCCACAACCGCGTCCAACAGGGGCTGAATGCCTTTATTCTTATAGGAAGAACCGCAGAACACAGGATTCAGCTTGCATTCGATGGTTTCTTTGCGGATTGCCGCTTTCAGCTCTTCGTTGGTGATTTCTTCGCCTTCCAGATATTTCATCATCAGCTCATCATCACCTTCGGCAACGGTTTCTACCAGAATGCCGCGGTATTCTTCAGCCTGTTCCTTCATGTCGGCAGGAATTTCAACGAACTCTTCTTCCTTACCCATATCGTCGCCATAGACGATCGCTTTCATCCGGATCAGGTCAACCATGCCCTGGAACTGATCTTCACAGCCGATGGGGATCTGAAGGGCAACCGGATTTGCATTCAGCCGGTCGCGCATCATATCCATAACATGGAAGAAGTCAGCGCCGATGATGTCCATCTTATTTACGTATGCCATACGCGGTACTTTGTACTCGTCAGCCTGGCGCCATACGGTTTCAGACTGGGGTTCAACGCCGCCCTTGGCAGAAAATACTGCAATCGTTCCGTCCAGTACACGCAGGGAACGTTCAACCTCAACCGTGAAGTCAACGTGGCCCGGGGTATCAATGATGTTGATACGGTGCGTATCATACTGCTTTTCGGAACCGTTCCACATGCAGGTCGTTGCAGCGGAAGTAATGGTAATGCCACGTTCCTGCTCCTGAACCATCCAGTCCATGGTGGCCGCGCCATCATGAACCTCACCAATTTTATGAGTCTTACCGGTGTAGAACAGGATGCGTTCCGTGGTAGTCGTTTTACCGGCGTCAATGTGTGCCATGATGCCGATATTTCTTGTTCTTTCAAGCGGAATTAGTCTGCCCACTCTTTTATCCTCCTCAGCTATTCAACAGGACAGGCCGTTACCAGCGGTAATGTGCAAACGCTTTGTTTGCTTCGGCCATCTTGTGGGTATCTTCACGCTTTTTCACAGCAGCGCCGGTACCATTAGCAGCATCCATGATTTCACCGGCAACGCGTTCGCACATGGTTCTTTCACCACGAAGGCGAGCATAATTTACCAGCCAGCGGATACCCAGGGTGGTTTTACGGTCTGCACGAACTTCTACAGGAACCTGGTAGTTTGCACCGCCCACGCGACGCGCCCGTACTTCCAGCAGCGGCATTACGTTTTTCATAGCGGTATCAAATACTTCCAGCGGATCCTTGCCCGTCTTGGAACGGATTACATCAAATGCATCATATACAATGCGTTCGGCAACGCCTTTCTTACCGTCCAGCATTACCTTGTTAATAAATCTTGTTAATAATTTAGAACCGTACACCGGATCCGGCAGTACGTCTCTTTTTGGAACTGCGCCTTTTCTCGGCATGCTCTTTCACTCCTTTATATCAATTCGTAATTTCTCAGTAGTTATGGTTTTTTGCGCAAGACTTACTTCTTAGCTTTAGCGCGTTTTGCACCGTACTTGGAACGGCCCTGGTTGCGGTTTGCAACGCCGGCAGTATCCAGAGAACCACGAATGATATGGTAACGCACGCCAGGCAGGTCCTTTACACGGCCGCCCCTGATCAGAACAACGGAATGTTCCTGCAGATTGTGACCGATACCCGGAATATAAGCTGTAACTTCAATGCCGTTGGTTAAACGTACACGAGCAACTTTACGCAATGCAGAGTTAGGTTTCTTCGGTGTGGTGGTGTATACACGGGTGCACACACCACGTTTCTGCGGACATTCTTTTAATGCCGGCGCAGTGGATTTGGTCTTCAGCACCTCTCTGCCCTTACGGATCAGCTGATTAATTGTTGGCATATCGGCACCTCCTTTCTGTCAATTAGATTTAGTATTTATAAAAACCCCGTTGCCGGGATCCCTATCAGTTTTTCAGTATCGCCGCCGCAGAAGCACCCGCATGGATGCCGCAGGCTTTACCTAACACCTGCATGCTTTCCACAACCAGGCAGTCAACATTTTGTCTTTCGCATTCTGCCTTGATGGGAGCCGTGATGCGTTCCTCCGCATCTGCCGCGATATACACGCCCGAAGCCGTCTTTTTCTGAAGGGCTTTCGCCGTTTGCTTCACCCCTACAACCTTGGCCCCGGCTGTCTTCAAGTCGTCCAGACTCATTGCATTTACTCCTTCAAAATGAGCGCACTTATCCCGTGAGACTTGTGTATTGTAACATCTTTTACAAAACGTGTCAACACTTTTTTAATATTTTTTATTACGCTAAGCAGTGTTTTTATGCGCCTCTCTTTTTACACGCACCCGAGTGTTTCAAAAAACGATAACAAAAGAAGATAAAAATCCATCCCGAAATCAACATTTCCCATGATTTCTTCTATATATAAATATAAATCCCCGGCATCTTTGCCGTAACAAAAATACCGGGGCTGTCAATTTAATTATTCAATGTTATTTTTTATTCATAATACCCGGATAGTATTCCTGTATCTTATGATTACCGCCCAACCGCCAAAGGGATATTCCATCTACGCCGTAGTCCAGCGCCTGGCGTTTCCAGGCTACGATCGTTTTTGCATCGGCAAACCAGCATTCCACGTTTTTACCCGCAGCATTCTTTCCCTTAAAACTCATCGCCTGGCTGCCTGCATCACGTGTGGCCTTAGCTTTTAAACTTCTTTGCAGCAAAAGCGCTTCGTTTTCCGTAACAAAATACGGCGCTCTTCCATCCTGCCACACGCAACCGCCGGTTGCCAACGCTACGGAGCGGGGCCTAGGCAGATAGCTGAGTTTGAAGAGAACCTTTTTCAAAAACGGAATATCCGCCTTGGCGCCAGCCGTTTTACTATGGATCCCATACAAATTGTAACACATTACGACATACTCGGGACCCTCCGGCACCGTAAAATCTTCCATCATGGTGGCTAATGTAGTAATGGGATCCCCGAATTCAAAAAAGCCTGGTTCAAGAATGACCCGTAGCGGTATTTCTTCCTTGTCGGCCAAGGAAGCCAGAATTTCCAAAAAGCGAACATAGCGCCGCGCCACTTCCGGATCCTTCCAGATATTCTCGTAATCAAGTTCCAGTCCGTCAAACCTATGCCTTTTTACGAGAGCAATCATGTTTGCCGCATGTTCCTGCATCGTCTCAGGCGTTTCAAATAATTTAAGCAATACCTGAGTATCTTTAGCAATCGTTTCCCCTTTTGGATTATGAATGTCTTTATAAACGTCATTCACAACAGTCAGATATTTGTTTACTTTAGCCCGGTAACGGGTAAACTTCTTCCCCGTAAATTGATGGGAATGTCCCATGACCATCGGCTTGCCTTCGCCGTCCAGCACAGCAGCAAAATAACTGATGGAATTTAACTGGGTCTGGATCGCCATCGCTTCCTTCATTCCCTGCTCAAAATCCCAGTATGTCACCCAGGCATTCCCGTCAAAGGTCGGCTGCCCGCGACGCGCCGCATCAACGGAAAGGCCAAGGGGAAGGCAACCCGCAATCAACAGAACAGCGGAGCCGATTGCCGCAAAAATACCTGACTTTACGAATTTTCCCATGAAACCTCCTAACATCTATATTTAATCAGCAAAATCAGAAAACCTGTAACGCCCAATCCAAAAGAGCTTCCCATTTACGTTTCAACAGCAGCTTCATTTTTTTAGCGCCGGTGTAATGGACATCATACAATACCGGCAAATCGTTCTTTTCTTCATTAAATAACTGTTCCACTTTAAATTCAGAAAACACCGCGTCATATACATCATCGGCCAGATTGACCTGACTGTAACCGTAGCCCTGCCATCCGGCTCCCAAGAACAACCGGCCCGGTTTTACATTCCGGACTTTTAAATTGCTTACCGCCGGCTTTCCGTCAATTAACACATTTAAATGATCGTCTTTCAGAAAAATCTCCAGCTTGCGATCTAATCTTGCATGGTAACTAATGGTCGGAATATACGCTTCGGCCCCTTGTCTTACAGAACGGGTTTCTTTCTCCCGTTCTTTTTCCAAAGCGTTAATCTGTTTTCGGGCCATAACTGTATTCTGCGCATATCTTCCGAATACTTCCCGTTCGTACATCGCCACTTCTTTCCGGTCTTCTTCCACAGAGCGGTATTCCCCTCCGTCAAATGTACGCAAATCTATATCCGCCAGTTTTCCGTAGACGCCATTTATCATTTCGCCTGCTATGAAATGATTATTTTCAAATGCTATGCGGATCGCATTTTGCCGTTTCTCATCAGCCCTGATGAAAATTTGCTGGGTTCCAAACTGATTTCCCTTAAATTCGGTAGTTATACGAACATTACAAAAGTCCTCACGATTCTTTAATTGCATCAAACCGTCACGTTTTGGCAGGGTAGTTAAGATAATTGATTCATTCCTGAATTCAGCGGCTCCCTCCAAAACATCCCACTCACTATGTTGCTCTGTATCGCCTGGTTCAAACTGGATATCCGGAACATTATCATATTTTATACGCATCAGCAGATGATTCGCAGGCCAGTATGCCCTGGGTTCCATCCTTGTCAGATCGTATACGCTGCTATTCCGTATATTATGGCAGTCTCCTTCACGGTTAAAATTCATCTTGAATAACTTGCGCATCCATTGTTCATTCAGGGCGCTGACATCATTATTGTTCCCAAACCGCCCGGTATTGGCGTGCATCAGCGTATAGGATTCCGGAACATAACCGAGATCCGCAGAATAGATGTCCCGCAACATGGTATAGTCATTGGATATACGCTCTTTCATGGCTAAATAGCTTTCAACCGGGAAATCCTTTTCATCCCTGATGTAGTCCATCAGATAATGATTGTAGCTGCGTCCCAATACGCTGGTCAGATGAGAATACACCAGCGGGTTCATGTTGCCGAGATACCGGTTCCACCGGTCAAACACATTGATATAATACAACCGGTAACCATTGGATCCCATTTCCCAGAATCCGTTTTTTTCCAAATTCTTTAAGTCTGCTGATTTTAAAAACTTGTCATCATTATTCCGCAAATTTTCAGCATAGGTGGAGATTGTCGCATGATAATTATATTTTTCCAACAGTTTTTCCGCAAAAGCCGCCGTATCTTTTCTTCCGTCTTCAAAATTCAAATACAGCGAATGTTTCGGAAGCGCCTTTCCTTTGCTGTAATACTCCTGGACATCTTTTCCCGTAATTGTGGCGAATCCGTTCTTCTTTAACACTTCCAGATGATGCTCCAGCTGTTCCACGCCAATCAGGCTGTTCGTCCCCGTTCGGTCCACGCCAAAGTAGGATATCGCAACAAATCCCTCATCGCCGCCATACTCTGCATTGCGTAAGGTATAGGGCTCGTATTTCGCAAAAACAACCAAAGCATTGATAATTATATATAACAGCGAAAGCAATACAATCGCTTCGATTACAGCGCGAATCTTCTTAGTCCGGTTTTTTTTTGCTGAAAACTCTTTGTCTGCCAACGACATGGCTTATTATCTCCCTGTTTGTGTTATGTGTTATTAATTGCTAAAGCGCTACTCTGCTTTGTCATCCGGTTGCGTATCCTGCTCTGCTGTTGCCCCGGATTCCTGTGCTTTTTCTTTTTTCTTTTTACGTTCCTGTGCTTCCACATCCGCCGGCGTCATCCGGGTGCCCCAGGTCGATTTCCAGAAAGTGAACCAGGCAATAGGCATCTGCCAAAGCAAGACCATTTCATAGTAAATACAGAACCATATCCCATAAAGCCAGGTCGTGCTACGCCGCAGCAAGGCCTGACATGCACTCATCAAGACAGCCATGGAAATCATGCCTAAAAGGAACGTAGTAGGAAAAACCCTGTATGTCAACGGTACATAAATCAGGTTGTAACATACAATAAAAGGAGCGATGATCGGAACCAGAAGCCCCATATAAAAACTCAGGGCCGCAAATGGTTCTTTCCTCCACATAAAACATGCCGCAACCAATGATTCACGAAGCCAGCTCCGTTTCCACCGCATCTGCTGTTTCAAAAACACATCATAATCATTTGGAACAATCGTATAGCAGATGGAAGTGTCCTGATAACCCGTCCGGTGATGACGCAGTATCAGGTTAGTCATAGCTCGGTCGTCCCCAAAGGTCGCGCGCTGTCCCAGAAACTTCTGATTCAGCCATTCATCGGAATATTTTAATACCAGATCTTTACGATAGCATGATAAAGGACCGGACAGGCAGCTGACCGTATCAAAAATGCCTTCCGCAGCTTTCATCACGCGAAATGCGATATAGTAACGGACAGATTGCATCTTGGTCAAGGAATTCGTATATGTATTTGCCACATCCGTACGCCCGGCTACGCCGCCCATTTTTTCGTCTTTAAAGGGCTGGACCAGATTGATGATCGCATACGGATTCAGGAAACTGTCCGAATCAACAAATACAAGGAGCTCATGTTTTGCATGTATGGCGCCCAAAGCAAGGGCGTCCCGTTTCCCTTTGTTGACCGGCTGTAAAATATAGCGGATGCGGGAAGCTACCTCCTCCCCTTCCTGCTCAATAATATCCTGGATTGTTTCCCTGATTACTTCAGCCGAACGGTCAGTGGAACAATCGTCTACCACAATCACTTCCAGCTTTTCTTGGGGATACCACTGATCCATCGCATTCAAAATAGTCTGCCTTATCCACGTTTCTTCATTAAAACACGGAACAATGACGGACACGCCCGGCGTATAGTTTTCATCTGCGCCGTCTGCTTTGTAAAAGATTGCAAACGCGTACTTCGTGAGTAAAAATGTGCTGGCAATAATACTGTATAAATACAGGTATTTATTAAACTTAAAATAAACGACGCTTTCTGTTCGCATCAGTAAAACGCAAAGGCATATCCCGAATAAAAGAAAACTTGCCGTCATCAATTCATAGCGGGCATGATGATCGTTGGAATACTCCAGCAAATTCTTTTCAAACTGCATGCCGAAGGCAAATTCCGTATCGGGAGACAGTTTACCGCACCTGACATCAGCCAGCTTCTGAAGCAATACCTCCTCCGGCGGCCAGACGGAATGCCCATTGGTTTTCACTTTCATTTCCAGGCCTTCGGGCAAAGTTCCCGGTTGAATTTCAAACGAAAGCGTAACTTTTTTGTGTTGGGCAATTACTTCCGCTACCTCCGCAGAAGTATGAAGCCTCATGCCCGAAATCGAAATATCCGATGCATAACCTGAATACGAAATCAGACTGTTCCCTATGGAAATCTTGACAGGATAACTGACATCGTAACGGACATTAGCGTCTTCACCATTGAAGAATTTAAGATACGGATACTTTTTAACTTCTTCGTCACTGATGGCACGCCGGCTTTTGCCGCTCCTATGCTTGCCCGGCACGTGAGGCAGCAGTCGCCGGTCCGGCGACTGTTTCATTAAAATATCTTCAACAGTTTTTTCTTTTTCCGATTGGTTTCTAAACAGAAAATCAAATAACAAGGTTACCACCACGAAATTCTTCTTTTAGTCCGGGCCATTTCCTTCGGCGTCTTTGCCTGGGAATAGTTTTCATTCAAGTAGTCAGATAACAGCCCGACCTTAAACTTAGTCGGATCGTTATCCGCTTTCTTCTCATTAGCCGTTAAAATCAAATCCACCGCATGGGCAGTATATTTTGCTGCCGCCGTCATGTGCATAACAAAAATTGCGCCTTTCCTTACCCTGTCACGGTAGTACAACCCATCCCGGATAGTCTTAATTTCCGCTTCAAGACTTTTTGCGGCAAAATCATCCGTACTGGTGCTTCCGTTAATGATAAATTCAAAGCCATTTTCAAAAATCGCTCTGGCTCCCATAGCGCTGACCGCTAACGTAGGAGGGCGCATAAATTTAGTCAAAACCGGCCTTCCGTCGCTCCTCTGCATATCTCCGATTACGCTTTCCAAAACCTTATACGAAGTGTTCAGATCGTTATAATATTCTTCATAGCTCATCATCGGCCACATTTTGCCGTCTTTATCCTTTACAACCATGGGTACATGCATGTTTGTATGGCTTGCAATATCATGTCCTTCTTCTGCGATGGCCCGCAACAGGTTAGGATTACCAGCCACATTGTTGGTCAATATAAAAAACGTCGCAGGGACTTTATGCTTTCTGAGTACGTATAATATAGGATTTACAGAGGAATCGTGCGCCCAGTCATCAAACGTCAGAAAGACTACATTATCCTCTGTTTTTACTGTCCCCGTCATATCCAGTTTTGCGAAATCGCCATCAGAAAAGCCCAGCGTCCTGTTCCTTGCACTGATAGATTCTTCGCCGAAGTAACGTTTGCTTAATTCCTCCACTAACTGCTCATGCGTGGCTTCCGGCGAAATAACAGGCTTTCTTTTGACTTCGGCTAAATACGCATTATCCGGTACCGGATAAGTCCACAGTTTATCTTTGAGCGCTAATACTTCGCCTACTGATTTAATATGATAGGCGGAATTGTTTTGCTCCGTAATGCCGGAAACATCATCAAAAGAGTTGTATGCAATATTGTCAATTTTTTTGCGTTTCAGATAAAGCATTAACTCCGCCGCCAGTTCCGGTTTATCATAAAAATCCATACGGATATTTACAATCCAGCCCCGGCCCAGAGAATAAATAGCCGGCCCCAAAATCTCCGGTAGTATCTGTTCCGGCGTCTGATACTCTTTATGACGGTTCTGCACCGCATTAATGCTGGTACCAATCAGACGGCAGCCAAAAGAAGATACAGCCTCTTTGGTATCATCCCGGACAACTCCCGAAAACTGTTTCATTAAATTTGTTTCAATTCCATATCCCTGCTTAAGCAAATACTTTATCCTCAAAATTTCGGCGCAGATATCTTCATAGCCTTCTTCCGGCCTGGGATAAATACAAATGCCAATCTCCTGTCCGCGTGCGACAATTTCTTTTATTACATCAGCATGTCGGCGAAGTTCTCTTTCCGTAACGAAAAACGTGCCCTTTCCCTGAATCTGGTCAAGCGCAGACAGCACCGCCTCCACCGACTTTTTATTGGCCATCCCCGTAAAGGTAAACATAATGGAAGGATCCGTGGTATATATCATTTTTTCTTCAGACGCCAGCCTCCCGTTATTTTGTTCCTGCAACGCTTTGATATATTCCAAAGTATACCCTTTTGGCAGTTTTATTTTCTTTTTCTTTGCAACAGGCAATCTTTCAGTCAGCTTCGGGGCTTTTTCTCCTTTGTTCAAAGAAGGCTCGGTCTGCTCTACAGTTTTTTCCGCCTGCTGCTGTTTGTCTGCAATGGTTTCTGTTACATTCCGTTCTCCCGCAGTATTCGTTTGCAGAGTAGCTGCAGCGTTTTCATTTACCGGCGCATTATCTGTATACCGTTCCATTATAGACTGCAACGCCGAAGCAAAGCTTTCATTCTCTTCCTCTGTTGCCGCCAGGGAATTTTCCAGGTTAGCCTGTCTATAAACATTCGCCGCAAAACAACTTGCCCCGCTTCCTATATCAGTAAAAACAGATATTGGTAAAACAGTCAGCAATGTACTGATGATAATGCTTTGTCTAAAAAAAGTGCCCATCCTTAATTTCTCCACTTTTCATTGGGTATTATCCTGAAAACACTCACGGTTTCCGACTGGATTTATTAATTTCTGTCAATGCATTAACCGTTACAGTCTGGTAACCTTTTGCCTGTAGCAAACCGCACAGTTTTTTTATAATCAAAACGGCAGGAATGTCTTTGACTTCAATTGGATTCTTTATTTCAATAGTAGGTTGCTTGTCAATCGCCGGCGCATCGGGTCCTTTTTTCCGGGTGTACTGGACTGGCACCGGCTTTCCCATTTGCAACGACACAATCATGCCCGGTTGGATTTTTCCGACAAACTGCTCCATTGCCTCCTCGTCCCCTAACTCGCTTATGGTAGCAGAAACATCGCTTTGTACTGCGTTTTCCAAACCGCAGGCTTTAGCTATTAGTAGCAGTTCATCTGTAAACTGGGTATCCGGTAATTTAAACAACTTAGGTTCGCTGCCGGTTATCAGTTTTACTATCTTCTGAGTACGGCAAAACTGTTCTAATACCACTTCCGGTTTTAACTGTTCCGCTTTACTGATTCCAACAAAACTGTAATTTCCAATTAACTGTTCTTCCTGTATCAACTTTTGGATAACAGCTGATTCTTTTGCCGCATTGACGCCCTCTACAAAAAATGTAGCATGCCAGCCGTAATCCGTAATAATCTTAAGGATTGCTTCCATATTTCCCCGGCTGTCCATTCCGTCAAACGTCAGCGCGATAAAATTACCTTCCACATTTTCTTTCCCATGTATAATACCTGCAGGGTTTTTGACGATGGTCAACACTTTAGAAGCTTTCGCAATTTCGTTGGATGCGTCGAACTCTTCATTCATCTCTGTAAAATTTTCATAGCTGGCAATCTGTTTGGGATGGAACAGATCTGAAATAGCATAAAAATATATCATTCCCAACGCAATGAGTATTGCAAAAATGAACATTAAATGTTTTTTCAAATGCATGGTTATAAACTCCAGTATAAGAACCCGGCATCCAGCAACTCTTTCTTATCAAAAATGCATTTTACATCCGCCAGTACTTTTACGTCTACTTCCCTTTTGTATTTGGAAGCAAGCGAAGCTGCATCAAACTTTTTGAATGCATCGTGGGCCACCACGAAGACAAGCGCATCGGCATCTTTCACTTCATCCATGTTTACCATTAATTTTTCATATTGTTCCGGCAATCCCATCAAATCCGCGCAGGGATCCACCAGCTTTACATCAATACCGTAAGACAACAGGTTTTTACAAACATCCAGCGCCTTGGAGTTTCGCACATCAGGACAGTTTTCCTTAAAGGTGATGCCATACAGGTATACGCGGGCGTTCTTCACTTTAAGATCCGCCTGGATCATGTTGCGTACCACAGAACGGGCCACATAACGCGCCATCACATTGTTGATGCGACGCCCTGCCCGGATAATTTCCGAGGTGTAGCCGGCGCGCTGGGCTTCATACAGGAAATAATAGGGATCCACGCCGATGCAGTGACCGCCCACAAGGCCGGGCCGGAAACCCAACGCGTTCCATTTCGTGTCCATGGCGTTGATGACCTGGTGGGTATCGATTCCCATCTGGCTGAAAGCAAGGGACAGTTCGTTCATAAAAGCAATATTAATATCGCGTTGTGCATTCTCCACCAATTTGGCCGCTTCCGCCACTTTGATGGACTCTGCCTGATACACTCCTGCCTTAATGATAAGACTGTATATTTCTGCTACGTTTTTCAGCGTTTCTTCATCCATGCCCGACACAATCTTGCAAATATTGAATACCCTGTGTTCCTTATCCCCCGGATTGATCCGTTCCGGCGAATAGGCTACTTTAAACTCTTTCCCGCATACCAGCCCGGATTCCCGTTCGAGAATGGGAGCACAAATGTTTTCTGTTACCCCGGGATACACCGTGGACTCATAGCATACAATCGTGTCCCTGCTGATATTTTTGCCTACCAGTTCACTGGCGCCGGTTACCGGGCTTAAATCCGGCATATTGTCTTCCGTTACCGGGGTAGGTACTGCTACGATGACAAACGCAGCGTCTTTTAACTCTGCAGGATTATCCGTAAAACGTAGGGTCGTGTTTTTTACCGCTTTATCTCCAGCTTCTTTCGTCGGATCGATTCCCTTCCTGTAAAGAGCCAGTTTTTCTTTGTTGATATCAAATCCTATCGTGGGAACTTGTTTTGCAAACTCCAGTGCCAGAGGCAAACCTACATACCCTAACCCCACTACTGCAACTTTTTTATTCTGCTTTCGAATTGTTTCCAATGTTTTCATCAGGATCACTCTTTTTCTTTATAGTTTTAAAACTTTCTGTATATCTACTTTCTCACTACAATTCGTTCCGCAAGTTGCGCTATTGAAAGCAAGCTGTTTATCAGAAATAATAGGTCACATCGGTCCACCAGGTATTCGCCTTGTCCTTGGTTGTTAATTCCCGCAACATATAGTATTCCATGTTAAATACTACATTCGGAAATATCGTTCTCTGATAAAATACAGCCGGTCCCTGAAATCCTCCTCTCATATACCCCGCAAGACCCGACATAGTATGTGCCATATAGGTGCCTCTTGGCTGGTAATAGTATTTAAACTGCAGCATTTGCGTCTTCGGTTTCCAAATACGGACTTTTCCAAAGGATGCAGTAGCAACAAACCCATGTTGTCTGCCATCTTTATCCTTTAAATCCGAGCCAAGATACATCAGACCGAGCCAATTGTCTCTAGATATTTTATAATCATAAAACGCATGCCATATGGTTCTCTTTTCGTTATCCCAATCATCTTTCGTAAAATGGTGAATCCCCCCACCATACCAAGCAGGTTCCGAAAGCAATTTTGCGTTCGCGCTAAATATCTTTCCGTGCGCTTTTGTCCTTCCTGCCGTGAGTTCATAATTAACGGGACTGCCAAAATTTGCCGTGACCCCCGTAACGGTAGAATCAAATATATTGCCTTCGCCCAACATATAACCGTACCACCCGGCCGTCCACAATACATCCCCAGTAAGACCGCGGACGTAAAACCGCCAGTTTTCAAGCCAGTCATCTTTCCCATGCTGACTTAAAAAATGCTTGTTAGCTTCCAGCATACCAAACGCATGCCAGTTATCATTGATGCGCGCTTCCAGAAAGACCCGTGCGCGCAACCGGCTGTCATTCCAGTCCCATCTCTTATTACCTGAATTCCGTTGGTAGTTGTATCGTATCTCTCCGTGTATTGCGAATTTTCTTCTTTCGTTAACTTTTGCTTCACCAGCCTCTGATGATGGAGAAAGATCTTTCATGAGATGTTCCTGATTCATACCCAGATTCTTTAGATCCAGCGTCAATGCTTCTTTAAGATATAAAGTGTCTGCATACCCGGTCAAGTTTTCTTTATCTTCTCTGGCCACCATCCCGTTTTCATCCATCCTGATCCGTTTCATGGCCTGCAACGTCAGAAGCGACATTTCATGTCTGTCGAAATTAGCATCCCGCACATTGCGGCAACCGGCCGGCAATCTCACAATTCCCTGATCTACAAGCCTTTGCATAGCCGTATAAACTTCCCTCGGCATCATCTGCATATTTGTATTCTGTCGATCCGTCTTGACCGCTGCCAATGAATTAATGTGTATGCCGCACAGCATGGTAAGTAATAGGAAGGACACAATCGCTTTTTTATCCATACCGGTACACCTCTGTTTAAATTCGAAATACAACCCAAAATTCCGCAATGGTAAGGCTTTGCGGACTATCGATTTTTCATATACAATTTACTTTATTTTGTATAAATTGTGAACAATTTTAAAAAATGCTATTATTTGTTATTTTACCACTAAAGGGTCATTTTCTCAAGGTTTTTAATGAAAAAGACCGGACACACGACACTTCTAATTATCCCTCATTGCTTGAACCGCACATGGATGTAAAAAGACCTGGATTATTTTGCAAACATGTATGATTACTGAACTTGTCCCTTCCGTAACGTATATGCGCTTGATTTATTTGTTGAACATGAGATTTTCCGATTCTTCCAAGCTGTCCGTCACGATAACCCTTTCAGCTTTTTCTTGTTTTCATACATGCGTGCATCGGCCCGTTTGAAAACCTCCTCCACGCTTTGGTCGCTATTAAATTTCGACATACCGCAGGCGATCACTACCCTGCCGTCTTCTCTGTTCGTGACATTGATTGCCACAAGTTTTTCCACCAAGCTGTCGATATTCTCGTAATCAACGCCCTGGGATATGATGACAAATTCATCGCCGCCCAAGCGGAACACCGGACTGTGTTTAAACACTTCGCAGACGATCCGGCAGGCCTCCCGGATATACAGGTCGCCAGCTTGATGTCCCTGCTCGTCGTTCACTTTTTTCAGCTCGTTTATATCGCAGACGCTGACGGCGAACGCTATGGGTTCATTTGTGCCGATCTGCCTGTCAAGCCGGGCTACTGCATCAACATAGGCGTACCGATTCTTAATCCCGGTAAGAGCATCTATAACAGCCCTGTTTTCGGCTTCCGCCAGATGGTGCGCATATTTCTGTTCCAGTTTGACGCGGGCATCAATGTTGCTGACACCTACAATCAGCCGCGGCCCCTCCTGTTCTTTCACCAGGACTGCTTTCAGTCTCACATAGGTGGGCGCGCCTGCAATCATGAGCCTGTACGTCATCTCAAAGATTCCATTCTGCTCAATCTCAGCCATCACTTTTTCTTTGGTGAACATTGTGATAACAAAGTTTTGGTCTGCCTGATAAATTGCGCGGCAGCATTCCGCGCGGGCCGTTTCAAAGAAATCTTTCCCCTCCCTGGTAAGCCCCAGCCCTTCGAAATCCCGGGTAGCGTTATATCCCACAAAGTTATCCGTAACCGGATCTACAGCGTAAATGACGATAAAATCCCCGGCCAGGGCCATCATGCGTGCAAAGATAATCTGTTCTTCCCGGACGCCTTCTGCTCCCTTTACGGAAGCCCTTCCTTTTTTGGCTTTCCGGCTTTTGGCAGCTTCTTCCTGAGTATCATGCGCACTCCTTTCCCAAGTCATTCTGATCCCCCCACTTTAAAAAAAATATGAATACTAATTTCACCAAACAATTATCCTGTTTCTTTGGATGAACGGAATCCTCCTCTAACTCTTTACATTTCCTTCCATCCTGTCATCTTCTCGCATAGTAATCCGTATTCATAATAATTGCATATTAAAACAGTGGGAATATTAAAACTTCCAACCATGTAATTAGACAGATTAACATGTCGGAAAAACTTACATCTTCTAAAATAGAAAAAACATATTATATCTTTATTAGAGCATGATATAATAATATGCATTAATTTTCGACTGTTTTAATGAATTATTTTCAGATGTAACCAGTATTAGTAGAGGTTTATCCACAATGTTAAAATATCAGATGTTCGAGAAATTAAAGCAAATCGCTCAAAGCGGCAGTATAGCAAAAGCATCAGACGTCCTGTTTATATCCCATTCCGCCCTGGTGCAGCAGGTCAAAGCCGCGGAAAAAACGCTGGGCTTCTCCGTCTTTGTAAGAACCTCAAAGGGCGTCCGACTGACCCCGACGGGGAAAGTGTTTCTGGAAGAAGGAAACTCTATTCTTAAGAATTACGAAACGCTTCACCGGAAATGCCAGGACTTGGCCGGACATAAATCGCCGACCGTCACCATAGGCACGTTGCCAGGCTTAAAGGCCAACCTGTTAACTGTCCTTTGCAAGAAATTCAAGGAAATTCATCCGAATGTTAACCTCGTTTTCAAATCAGTAGCTTTTCAGGATTATTTAGCGGCGTTCTTGGACGGCGAGTTTGACATTGCCTGTAATTTTATGTTGAACTTTGCCCATAACCGTCTTAACAAACCCAGCCTTGATATTATTCCATGCAAACCCTACAGATTCAGCATTTGCGTTTTCAAAACGAATCCGTTAGCCAGCCTGACAACTGTTACTTTTGCCGATTTGCGCGGCAAGAAATTGATGATGCACGCCCGGGGCGTCTCCAAAGCCGACGACCTGTTGCGCGATTACCTGGAGACACACGAACCGTTAATAGAGATTTTGGACTTTCCCTACTACGGTCATGAGCTCATCTTAAAAGCCGCACTGGAAAACGCCGTATTGTTAGCCATCAGGGAATTTGCTTTTGACAGTCCGTCTGTCGTCTACATTCCTACCGATTGGGATTTCCCCTTTGAGCGGGGTATTATCTACCGTAAAAAGTGCAGCCCGGAGGTTCAAGATTTCATCGATATGGCCAGACAGATCATTGCGGAAAAAGATTTATAATGTGTGTGATAAATAAAACAAAAAACGCCTGCACCCTGTCAGAGGTACAAGCGTAAGTTTCATGGCGTCGTACTTTACGACGCCATATTTAGTTTCTGAAGCTGTGCGCCGTTGAACCAGAAATTTTTAGGAAACAGGCTAAATGAATAATCATGTTCTCTGTTTTTCACAAAATCGCGACGGACACCCTTGCTTTCGGCTATGTGCTTGGCACGACTAACTCCCACTTAGGACTTTCACCTTTAAGACTGCGCCCATGCCGGGCGCACCTAAAAAATAACCATGACGCTTTTACACGCCATGGTCATTGTATAGAAATCCAGTTTTACTTTGTCCGCTTTTACTTTATTTGTATCTGTTCTCTCATTTCACCGGATTTTCATCTGTGCCGGCATCATTCAGGTATTTCACTTTGATGTCGCGATAGCGGCTCATGCCGGTACCGGCCGGAATCAGCTTACCAATAATAACATTTTCCTTCAGTCCCAGCAGCGGATCAACCTTGCCCTTAATGGCTGCGTCGGTCAAAACGCGTGTCGTTTCCTGGAAGGATGCCGCAGACAGGAACGAATCGGTAGCCAGAGAAGCTTTGGTGATACCCAGCAAAATCGGTTTTCCTTTTGCCGGTTCCTTACCCTCGGCCACAGCAGCAGCGTTCTGTTCGTTATACTCACCAACGTCAATATATTCGCCCGGCAGCATGGAAGTATCTCCGGCATCATCAATACGGATCTTCCGCATCATCTGACGCACCATAACTTCGATGTGCTTATCGTTAATGCCTACGCCCTGAGATTTATAAACGCTGAGCACCTGCTGCACAATATACCGCTGTGTAGCCTGGGGTCCCAGAATCCGCAGAATATCGTGGGGGTTCAGGGAACCTTCAGTCAGACGGCTGCCAATTTCCACAGTATCGCCTTCCTCAACGGAAAGCTTGGCGCCGTACGGAATGATGTAGGTCTGCTCCACCACTTCATCTTCAGGACTCCCTGTAATGATGACCTTGCGCTGTTTCTGGCCAGCTTCCTCCACAATGTGGACCGTTCCCGCATTTTCTGCCAGAATACCGGGATGCTTGGGCTTGCGGGCTTCAAACAGTTCCTCAACACGGGGCAGACCCTGGGTAATATCGTCCGCACCGGCAACGCCGCCCGTATGGAAGGTACGCATGGTCAGCTGGGTACCCGGTTCACCGATAGCCTGCGCGGCAATGGTGCCGACAGCTTCGCCCACGTCAACATTATGGTCTGTTGCCAGGTTACGGCCGTAGCATTTGCGGCATACACCGAATTTGGATTTACAGGTCAGTACCGTACGGATCTTGACTTTATCGCGCATCACGGCAATCTGATCTGCCATATCTTCCGTAATATAATCATTGATGTGGAACAGCACATTGCCTTCCGCATCTTTGATATCTTCCGCCAGCGTCCGGCCGATGATACGGTCATGCAGTGATTCGATTTCCGTTCCGTTTTCGGTGATGGCTTCAATTTCAATTCCGTCAATTTCATTGTTCCTGACAGAAATCTCGCTCACGGTTCTATCCTGCAGAATCCGGTCAATCTCTTCTTCCGTTAATGTAGCGCCAGCACCGACAAGCACTTCACCGCTGCCGTTGACAATATCTTCGGACACTTCTTTATTGGCATAGTGATGCATCAGCATCTCTTTAATTTTGCTATTTGCAAAATCTTCAGGTATGTTGATTGCAACTTCTTCCCGTGCGTCTTCGCTGCCATCGCCATTCGGAGCATAGATACTGATGGAAGTAACATTCGCATCCATCAGGCGATTATATACATCATTGGTAATAATCGTATCAGATTCCGCAATCGGCGCACCGGTCGCTTCGTTGATGATGGTTGCAGCGAGCATGCGGCCCAGCACTTTGGCACGAATCTTCTTCGCGCTGGCGCCAAGCTCTGCCTTACACAGACGGTTCCGCTCCTTCACCAGGTTGCAGGTATGGATATCGCAGTCGTCTTCCCGTACGATAACGTCCTGCGCCACATCGACCAGACGACGGGTCAGATAACCGGAGTCCGCCGTACGCAGTGCGGTATCAGCCAAACCTTTACGGGCGCCGTGGCTGGAGATAAAGTATTCCAAAATGGTCAGGCCTTCACGGAAGTTAGACTTTACAGGACGGTCAATGATACGACCGGAAGGATCCGCCATCAGGCCGCGCATACCGGCCAGCTGTTTGATCTGGTCAATACTGCCGCGGGCGCCGGAATCTGCCATCATGGCAATCGGGTTGAACTTATCCGCCGTGTTGGCTTCTTTCAACAGGTCCGCCACATCATCCGTCGCTTTATTCCAAATATCTACAACTTTCTTATAACGTTCGTCATCGGTCATCAGGCCGCGGCGGTACATTGCCTCCGTCCGGTCAACCTGCTTTTCCGAATTCTGGATAATCTCCTGCTTGCCCTGTGGTACATGGATATCGGACACCGCAATGGAAATGCCGGAATTGCAGGCATTGTCGTAACCCATTTTCTTTACGATATCCAGTACGTTGGCGGTACCCAGGTTCCCATAGAGCTTATGAGCCTTGGCAACCAGTTTGCCCAGTTCCTTTTTAGTGATCAGCTGACCCAGATGCCAGAACTCTTCACCGGTTTCTTCGTCTTTGCGTTTACTGAAGAAGCGCAGTTCTTTCGGCAGTTCTTCATTGTAAATCGCATTACCGATCGTCGTTTCAACCAGGCTCATGCCCTCATTTTTCGGCTCATCCACAATATCTTCGTTGGGAATCAGGATCCAGATCTTTGCCTGCAGATCCAGATATTTATGATAGTAAGCCATCAGGGCTTCGTGGAGACTGCTGTAACGGTTGCCTTCGCCTTTGGCGCCGGGCCGTTCAATCGTCATGTAATAGGCGCCCAGAACCATATCCTGCGTAGGCACAGCTACAGGCTTGCCATCCTTCGGAGCCAGAATATTGTTCACGGACATCATCATCAGGCGGGCTTCTGCCTGCGCCTCAACAGACAGCGGCAAATGAACTGCCATCTGGTCACCGTCAAAGTCGGCGTTATAAGCCGTACATACCAGCGGATGCAGTGTGATGGCACGACCTTCGGTCAGAACAGGCTCAAATGCCTGAATACCCAGACGGTGCAGCGTCGGTGCACGGTTCAGCAGCACCGGATGTTCTTTGATAACCTCTTCCAATACATCCCAGACTTCCGGAGTTGCCCGTTCCACCATGCGTTTTGCCGCACGGATATTCAGATTAGAATCATTATCCTGCAACCGTTTCATAACGAAAGGTTTGAAAAGTTCCAATGCCATTTCTTTCGGCAGACCGCACTGATGCATCTTCATTTCGGGGCCTACCACGATTACAGAACGGCCGGAATAGTCGACGCGTTTACCCAGCAGGTTCTGACGGAAACGTCCCTGCTTGCCTTTCAGCATATCGGACAGGGATTTCAGAGGCCGGTTGCCGGGTCCCACAATGGGACGGCCGCGGCGGCCGTTATCGATCAGGGCGTCTACGGCTTCCTGCAGCATACGTTTTTCATTACGTACAATGATGTCAGGCGCATGCAATTCCAGTAACCGTTTCAACCGGTTGTTACGGTTAATGACACGGCGATACAGGTCATTCAAATCACTGGTGGCAAAACGTCCGCCATCAAGCTGAACCATAGGACGCAGGTCCGGCGGGATGACAGGAACCACATCCAAAATCATCCAGGACGGCTTATTGCCGGATTTTTCGAATGCTTCCGCAACTTCCAGACGGCGTACAACACGTACTTTCTTCTGGCCGGTCGCCTCTTTCAGTTCTTCCCGAAGTTCAGCAACCAAAGCGGGAACATCTATTTCTTCCAACAGCTCTTTGACAGCAGAGGCTCCCATCTCCGCACGGAATGCATCTCCGTACTTCGCACGGTTGCTCATGTATTCTGCTTCCGTTAAAAGCTGTTTTTTCTGTAACGGCGTATCACCCGGATCCAGTACAATGTAGTTTACGAAATACAGCACACGTTCCAGACTGCGGGGAGATACATCCAAAATCAGGCCCATACGGCTGGGAATCCCCTTAAAATACCAGATGTGGGATACCGGCGCCGCCAATTCAATATGTCCCATCCTGTCGCGGCGAACCTTGGAACGGGTCACTTCAACGCCGCACTTGTCGCAGACGATTCCCTTGTAGCGGATCCGCTTATATTTTCCGCAATGACACTCCCAGTCTTTGATGGGGCCAAAGATTCTTTCGCAGAACAATCCGTCCGTTTCAGGCTTCAGTGTTCTGTAATTAATGGTTTCAGGCTTTTTTACTTCCCCATACGACCATGACCGGATCAGTTCCGGAGAAGCCAGCCCAATGCGCATGGAATTAAAATTGTTAACGTCTAACAAGAACCCCTCGCTCCCTTCTTAATTAAACTCATCAGCAGAACTGGACAGTTCTTCCATCGTTGTTTCGCTTAAATTGCCTAAATCGGCAATGCTGTCATCTTCCTGCTCGGTACCATTATACTGCTCGTCTTCATTATAGGCTTCAGAATCTCTTGGACCGTCCGGAACTACAACCGGGGCATCCCCCTGCAGTTCAGCCAGGGTTTCCGGAGAAACTTCCACAGCCTCTTCTTCTTCATCCTGCAGAGAAATATCTTCCCCGTCTTCGTCCAGCACACGGATATCCAGTCCGATGCTCTGCAGTTCTTTTACCAGCACCTTGAACGATTCGGGAACACCGGGTTCCGGAATATTTTCCCCTTTGACGATGGATTCATAGGTCTTGACACGCCCAACCACATCGTCAGATTTTACAGTCAGGATTTCCTGCAGTGTATACGCCGCGCCATAAGCTTCCAGCGCCCAGACTTCCATTTCGCCGAAACGCTGTCCGCCGAACTGGGCCTTGCCGCCCAACGGCTGCTGGGTAACCAGAGAGTACGGGCCGGTAGAACGGGCATGGATTTTGTCGTCTACCAGATGATGCAGTTTCAACATATAAACGCAGCCCACGGTTACGGGGTTGGCAAAAGGTTCGCCGGTACGGCCGTCATACAGGATCGTTTTTCCCATAGGACTTACACCGGACAACTTCACCATGTTCTGCAGATCTTCTTCATTCGCGCTGTCGAATACAGGAACCGCCATCTTAACCGCGCTCAGTTTTTCATTGCCGGCGTATCCGATATCTGTCAGTTTGGGCATGCCATACGCGGCACGGTCATAGCCGGTTTTTTCCAGCTGCTCCCCAATGCCTTCTTCATCCCGCTGGATTTTCATGCCTAACGCCAGCGCAGCCCAACCTAAATGTGTCTCCAGGATCTGGCCGATATTCATACGGGAAGGAACGCCTAAGGGGTTCAGAACGATCTGGACCGGTTCGCCATTAGGCAGGAACGGCATATCTTCCCTGGGTAAAATGCGGGATACGACACCCTTGTTGCCATGACGTCCGGACATTTTATCGCCGGCACGGATCTTACGCTTCTGCGCAATATGGATACGGACCTGCTCATTCACTCCCGGAGGCAGCTCGTCACCGTTTTCACGGGTAAACACTTTGACACTGACGATAATACCGGTTTCACCGTGGGGCACGCGCAGCGAACTGTCCCGTTCCTCACGGGCCTTTTCGTTAAATACGGCACGTACAAGACGTTCTTCCGCAGACAGCTCGGTTTCACCCTTCGGTGTAACTTTTCCTACAAGGATATCACCGGGGCGTACTTCCGCACCGATCCGGATGATACCGCGCTCATCCAGGTCTTTGCGCGCCGCTTCCGAAACGTTGGGGATGTCCCGGGTGATTTGTTCCGGTCCCAGCTTGGTGTCGCGGGAATCACAGTTATATTCTTCAATATGAATTGATGTATAGGTATCGTCCCGTACCAGGTCTTCGGAAAGCAGGATTGCGTCTTCGTAGTTATACCCTTCCCAGGGCATATAGGCAACGATAACGTTATGACCCAACGCCAGTTCGCCCTTGTCAGTAGCAGGACCGTCTGCCAGTACCTGGCCAGCCTTTACATGATCGCCTTTGAAAACAATCGGTTTCTGATTTACACAGGTACTCTGGTTGGAGCGTTTGAACTTCAGCACTTCATAATGATCAATATCGCCGTTCTCCGTACGAACCTGGATTTCGTCGCCGGTTACCCGGATGACTTCGCCGGCATGCTTTGCCAGTATACAGTTACCGGAGTCAGTAGCCACTTTATATTCCATACCGGTACCCACAACCGGAGCCTGCGGCGCCAGCAGAGGTACCGCCTGACGCTGCATGTTGGCGCCCATGAGCGCACGGTTGGCATCATCGTGCTCCAGGAATGGAATCAGGGCCGTTGCGATAGATACAACCTGCTTCGGCGATACGTCCATATAATCCGCCCGTTCCGGGGGGATGCTTAAAACGTCGTTCTTACGGCGGGCCGTAACACGTTCGCCCAGGAAATAACCTTCGTCATCCAACGGTTCGTTGGCCTGTGCAACGATATATTTATCTTCCTCGTCAGCGGTCAGATATTCAATTTCATTAGTAACACGTTTATGCGCCTTATCAACTTTGCGGTACGGTGTTTCAATAAAACCAAACTGGTTAATAACCGCAAAGGTAGAAAGAGAACCGATCAGGCCGATGTTAGGACCTTCAGGCGTCTCAATGGGGCACATACGTCCGTAGTGGGAGTTATGTACGTCACGGACTTCATAACCGGCCCGTTCACGGGACAGGCCGCCGGGTCCCAATGCAGAGAGACGGCGTTTATGCGTCAGCTCTGCCAGCGGATTGTTCTGATCCATGAACTGGGACAGCTGGCTGCTGCCAAAGAATTCCTTAATCGCCGCCACCACCGGACGGATATTGATCAGCGCCTGCGGAGTGACAACATCCACGTCCTGGATGGTCATGCGTTCTTTTACCACACGTTCCATACGGGCCAGGCCGATACGGAACTGGTTCTGCAGAAGTTCGCCTACGCAGCGGACACGACGGTTGCCCAGATGGTCGATATCATCTTTTTCACCATGTCCGTCCATTACATTCAACAAATAACCAAAAGAAGCAAAGATATCTTCTTTGGTAATGGTGCGGAGGGTTTCAGGAATTCCGGAAGTAAAGACGATACGCAGTACTTTCCCGCTTAATTCTCTGATTTTCAGCTGGTAAAGTCCGTATTCTTTATAAACTTGGCTTTCTTCCACTTTATCCAGCATCTCGTCAGTCATCATGGTTCCTTCCGGAATGATGATTTCGCCGGTTTCCTTGTCAACCAGCGGTTCTGCCAGGACACAATCCTGAAGCCGGTTTCTCCAGCCCAGTTTTTTATTCAGCTTATAACGACCCACATAAGCCAGGTCGTAACGTTTACTGTCAAAGAAAGTCTGTTCAATCAGTTGCTTGGCATTTTCAAACGCCGGCGGTTCACCGGGACGAAGCTTTTTATACAGCTCGATCATCGCTTCTTCGCAATTGGTCGTACTGTCTTTTTCCAGTGTTGCCTTCACAGCTTCAATAATTTCGGTCCCGTCTTCCGTATGGTTCTCGATTTGGGTATCGCCAAAGAATTCCAGGATTTCTTCATTGGTTTCCATACCCATAGCCCGAAGCAGCACAGTGACCGGCACCTTACGTGTCCTGTCCACACGCGCATAGATTACATGGTTCAAATCCGTTTCGAATTCAATCCACGCACCGCGATTCGGGATAACCGTTGTTCCATATAAGAAGATTGCGCTGGGGTCCATTATTTTATCATAATAAACCCCGGGAGAGCGGACGAGCTGGCTGACAATGACACGTTCTGCCCCATTGATAACGAAAGTACCCGTAGGGGTCATAAGCGGGAAGTCGCCCATAAACACACGGGATTCTTTGATTTCCCCCGTATCTTTATACAACAACAGAACGTTGACATTCAACGGCGCAGAATAAGAAGCATCCCGTTCCTTGCACTCCTCAATGGTATATTTTGGCTCGCCGATTTCAAAGCTTTGGAAAGAAAGCTCCAGATTTCCGTTAAAGTCCTTAATCGGAGAGATGTCACGGAAAATCTCATTCAATCCATCGCTCATGAACCACTCATAGGATTTCCTTTGCAGGTCAATCAAATGAGGCATTGGCAAAACTTCTTTGATTTTGCCAAAGCTATACCGGGTCCTGTCACCTGTCTGAACCGGTTTAAACATGTAGGTCTTCACTCCTTGTTATATAAGTCAGGCAATACAAAACTATGCACGTTGCCCAAAGTCAAAAAAAACAAGGTTCTTACCGCAAGATCACCCTGTTATTCAAATCAGACGAACGTACTTCATCCCAACGATATGGCAGCCGATGTGAACCACTACACTATCTGGCCGTTGTAGTCAAGCCTGCATTTTGGTCACAAACACAAAAAGCATAATTGTGGTAAATAATGATACCACAACTGTCAACAATTTGTCAACTCCCCTTTTAATATTTTTTTTGCAACTATGAATAATAACATAAATTATGCGAGGCGTTTTGCCTGCCCGTTATCCTGGCATTCAGCAATCCAACCCCGAATCCGAAATATCCGGTAACACAATACAAAAAGACCGGCTCCTTTCGGAACCGGTCCTGATGACGCGCAGTTAAATTATTTTACTTCAACAGTAGCGCCGGCAGCTTCCAGTTTTGCTTTGGCTTCATCAGCGTCAGCTTTGGAAACTTTTTCTTTAACAGCTTTCGGAGCGCCGTCAACCAGAGCTTTAGCTTCTTTCAGGCCCAGGCCGGTGATTTCGCGAACCGCTTTGATAACGTTGATCTTGCCCTGACCAGCATCTTTCAGGATTACGTCGAATTCGGTCTGTTCTTCTTCAGCGGCAGCAGCAGCCGGAGCAGCGCCAGCAGCAGCAACAGCTACCGGAGCAACAGCGGATACGCCAAATTTTTCTTCCAGAGCCTTAACCAGTTCGGCCAGCTCTAATACGGTCATTTTCTCAATAGCTTCAATAATCTGATCTTTATTCATTATAATTTCCTCCATATCAATTTAATAATTTAATTTTTTTATTTCTTCAACCATGCATTATGCAGATTGCTTTTCTTTTTGTTCGCGTACTGCATCCAATGCATACACGATCTTGGCGACGGTTCCGTTGAGTGTACGAACCAGGCCGGAAATAGGAGCGTTCAGGCTGCCCAGCATTTTGGCAACCAGCACTTCTTTCGGCGGCAGTGCTGCAACGGCCTTAACTTCATCAACAGTAATCACTTTGCCTTCTACAACACCGGCTTTCAGCTGCATCTTTTTATGATCTTTAACAAAATCACACATTACCTTGCAGGCTGCTACCGCGTCCTGTGAAGAAGAACAAATTGCAGTGTTTTTCTCCAATACGGGAGCCAGGTCATCCAGGCCGTATTCTTTTGCTGCCAGAGCAATTAAAGTGTTTTTGTAAACGGTATAGGAAGCGCCGGCTTCGCGAACCTTGCGCCGCAGTTCCGTATCTTCCGCAACAGTCAGACCGCTGAAGTCAACCAGTACGGCTCCTTTAGCTTCTGCAAACAGCTTTTTAATCTCAGCTAACTGGACCTGTTTCTCTGCTTTTGTTTTCAATGAGTTGCACCTCCTTCTTTCAGATTTTGACTTACGTTTTATAAATCAAAAAGACCTCTCGGCCGAAGCAGCCGGAGGTCGTGAAAGATTTGCCTGTCTATCTTTAACGTCTCCAGCCTCGGCAGGCGTGCGAATCTGCACTTGCGCTTACGCACCTGCTGTCTGTGGCCCGATTATCTTCTGATTTAAAAATTGTGTCCCGGATTATTTTGCACTGTCTGCTTTGAGGACATCAATCTTGATGCCAGGTCCCATCGTAGTAGATAAGGTAACAGATTTAATGTACTGACCTTTTGCTCCGGACGGTTTTACCTTAATCAAAGTAGTAACTAATGCAATATAGTTATCCAGAAGAGCTTCTTCCGAGAAGGAAGACTTACCAATCATCGCCTGCACATTACCGGCTTTGTCTGCACGGTATTCAACTTTACCGGCTTTGATTTCATTAAGAGCCTTGGTGATGTCCATGGTAACGGTACCAACCTTCGGGTTCGGCATTAAGCCCTTCGGGCCTAACAGCTTACCAAGGCGGCCAACCTTACCCATCATGTTCGGGGTCGCTACGCAGACTTCAAAGTCGAACCAGCCGCCCTGAATTTTTGCCACCAGGTCATCTCCGCCAACATAATCCGCACCGGCAGCTTTTGCTTCCTCGGCCTTTGCGCCTTCCGCAAATACCAGGACCTTTTTGGATTTACCGGTTCCATGAGGCAGCACCATTGCGCCGCGAACCTGCTGGTCAGCATACTTCGGGTTAATGCCCAGACGGAAAGATGCTTCCACGGAGCTGTCAAATTTGGTAACTACAGTCTTCTTTACCAGTTCAACTGCTTCTTTCGGCGAATACAGTTTGGTTTCGTCAATCAGTTTTAACGCATCAACATACTTTTTGCCATGTTTCTTTGCCATTATAAATTCCTCCTTGTGGTCCGAACGGCTTACGCCTCCCACTCATTAAACTGACAATCAGTCAGTAATTACAATGCCCATGCTGCGGGCAGTGCCTTCGATCATACGGGTTGCTGCTTCCACATCAGCTGCATTCAGATCTGCCATCTTGCTTTCCGCAATTTCGCGGGCTTTAGCGCGGGGCAGTGTAGCAACTTTCTTCTTATTAGGTTCACCGGAAGCTTTTTCCAGACCGGCAGCCTTTTTCAGCAACACTGCTGCAGGCGGGGTCTTGGTAATGAACGTAAAGGAACGATCTTCATACACCGTAATCTCAACAGGGATAATCAAACCGGCCTGCTGTGCGGTACGGGCATTGAAGTCCTTTACAAAAGCCATAATGTTAACGCCAGCCTGGCCCAGTGCAGGACCAACCGGAGGTGCCGGAGTAGCTTTACCGCCAGGAACCTGTAACTTTACAACCTTAGCAACTTTCTTTGCCATGTTTCTTACACCTCCTTATCATTCAATTTCTTCCACTTGGGTATAATCAATATCAACAGGAGTTTCGCGCCCAAACATGTCCACAAGGACCTTCAGTTTACCGCGTTCTCTGTCAATTGCCGAAACAACGCCTTCAAAGCTGGCAAACGGGCCTGTCTTTAAGCGGACTCTCTGTTGTAATTGCAAATTAATCTGAGGCTTCGCCTTCGGCTGGGAATCAGAATCTTCCTCTTCCTGCAGCCCCTGACCATTGATGCTGCCGGTCATAATCCGTTTGACTTCTTCATCCGACAATGGAACCGGCTGCTTATTGTCAGGACCCACAAACCCTGTTACGCCGGGAGTATTTCTGACGACATACCAGGTGCGGTCATCAATAATCATCTCAACCAGCACATAACCCGGAAAAACCTTACGGGTTACGATCCGCTTGGTACCATTTTCATCAGCTACGACTTCATTCTCCATCGGAATCATGATATGGAAGATCCTGTCGCTCATCCCCAGAGAATGAACCTTACGTTCCAGATTTGCGCTGACCTTATTCTCATAACCGGAATAAGTATGGATGACATACCAATGCCGTTTTCCTTTTTCCAGCGTTTCAGCATTTTTGTTTTCGTCCATTTTTTCAGCGGGAGTAAACTCCCTTCCTCCTTGTACCTCTTACCGTAAGATGGATCTGATCAGAACAGAGAAGAACGTATCGGCTACCCAGATACAAACTGCTACCAATACTACCGCAATCAATACTACAATAGTATTCATGAACAGTTCCTCTTTTGTTGGCCATGTAACTTTCTGCAGCTCTGCCTTTGATTCTTTTATGAATCCCGTAACCTTTCCCACCGTACTTATTTCATTGGTTGAAGTAGTTTCCGGAACGGTCATTATTTCACATCCTTGCTATCCAGACACCGCCAAATCAAGAATTATTTGGTTTCTTTATGAGTTGTATGCTTTTTGCAGAACTTGCAATACTTTTTAATCTCGATACGGTCGGGATCATTCTTTTTGTTTTTGTTGGTCTGATAATTTCTCTGTTTGCATTCCGTGCAGGCCAAAGTAATTAACGTACGCATTCTTGCCACCTCTTTCCAACTATAAAAATACAGCAAACTAAATTGTCACTGAATGATAATACCACAGTTACCTTTTTCTGTCAATAAATTTACAGATTTTAAAAATAAATAATACAGAATCAGTCAATTTTCTGATTCTGTACCTAACCCATACACATAGTAAATACTCTTTTAAAAGCTGCCTTTACTATTTTTTCTTTCCTCTAACAATTAAAAAGCTCACACAAGATTACCTGTATGAGCCTCTTTTCTGTTTTGGTGGCGGCACACGGATTTGAACCGCGGACACAGCGGGTATGAACCGCTTGCTCTAGCCAACTGAGCTATGCCGCCATATAATGGAGCTGATGACCAGGATTGAACTGGTGACCTCATCCTTACCAAGGATGCGCTCTACCATCTGAGCTACATCAGCATCATTAACAATAATATGGTTGCGGGGGCCGGATTTGAACCAGCGACCTTCGGGTTATGAGCCCGACGAGCTACCAACTGCTCCACCCCGCGATAAAATAAATGGTGGAGAGGGTTGGATTCGAACCAACGAAGCGAAACGCGGCAGATTTACAGTCTGCTCCCTTTAGCCACTCGGGAACCTCTCCATTAAAATCTTCTGGAGCTGACAATAGGAATCGAACCTACAACCTACGGTTTACAAAACCGTTGCTCTGCCAGTTGAGCTATGTCAGCATGATTTCAGTGACAGTAAGTATAATACATGAAATGGAAGAGTTTGTCAACTGTTTTTTATAAGTTTCTTGCAAATTTCTCAAAAACAGGACGCATCCCGTCAAACAGATGCGTCCTGAAGCCATTTAAGCTTCATCGCCAAAGCAAATTCCGATGTCTCTTGCCGCTTTGACAATTTCATTATCCACCGTAACAGACCTGGGTTTTCTTCCGGCATCCTGCAGCGGAACCGTTACAATGGAATCATTATGCAGGGAAACCATAACGTCATAATTTCCTGCAATACATGCCTCAATCGCCGCCACCCCGTACCGGGTACATAACACCCGGTCAAAGGCCGTCGGGGAACCGCCTCTCTGCAGATAGCCCAATACTGTGCAGCGGGCTTCAATTCCGGTCAGCTCCTCCAGCTGCTGTGCCAGCTTATTCCCAACGCCGCCTAACCGGATCGGCTCAAAGCTGTCCTTTACAATGCGGGCCACTGTCATTTCCCCGCCTTCCGGTTTCGCGCCTTCCGCCACAACAACAATGCTGAACATCTTGCCTTCCTGCTGGCGTTTCAGTATCTTCTTGGCAACCGCATCCAGGTGATAGGGGATTTCCGGAATCAAAATAACATCCGCACCGCCCGCCACACCGGAGTGCAGGGCAATCCATCCCGCATACCGGCCCATGACTTCCAAAATCATGATCCGATGATGCGATTCCGCTGTACTGTGCAGCCGGTCAACCGCTTCTGTCGCCACGGCCATAGCCGTATCAAATCCGAAAGTCCGTTCCGTACAGGGCAAATCGTTATCTATCGTTTTGGGCACCCCGATCACCTTGACGCCGCAGTCCCGGGAAAGCTGTGCTCCGATAGCCAGGCTGCCATCCCCGCCGATCACGATCAGGGTTTCTATCCCGCGTTTTGACAGATTTTTTACAATCGTTTCGCTTTCGTCCGTATAAGTAACCGAACCATCCGGTTCCACGTGTGCAAATTTAAACGGATTGTCACGGTTGGTCGTACCCAAAACCGTACCGCCCCGCGGCAAAATACCGGACACATCATCATATGTCAGGAGTTTCATCCGGTTCTTTATCAGGCCGTTAAAACCATTTTCAATACCATAAATCTGATATCCGTGCCCTAACGCAGCCTTGACTACCGCGTTCAGGACCGCATTTAATCCCGGGCAGTCGCCGCCCCCGGTCAGAACGGCTAATGTCCCTTTTACATTTATCATTTGTCCCCTCAAGTCTCAATCAACATTCCAAATCGTAAAACCATCCTGCGGAATCCGGATAGACTCGGTCCCGTCAAATTTATCATAACACAGCATGCCATCTTTCACATATCCGGGCCAGGCCGCAACCAGAACAAATTTCTGTCCCAGCTCTTTAAGCAGCGAAGCCACATCCAAGTTGAATACCGGCACAAACAAAGTCTGTAAACGATCTAATAAGATAACCTCTGAATTATAACTGGCAAGCGCTTCTCCCATCATGGCCGGTGCTTTTTCATTCCGTTCTTCTTTCGGAACAGCCAAAAACTCTTCGCTGATCAGCAAACGACAATCTACATAATCCCATTTCTTGTCTTCGGCCGCTTCGCGTAAAACCTTGCTTTTACCGCTGCCGGGCTTACCAGTTACAAAAATTACTCCCTTGGATTCTTTTGCCGCCTCAACAATCTTTACAAATTCTTCTGTCTGACTCATTTTAATTACCTCCTAAATCTGTTAGCAGATCCTATTTAAAAATGCCGGAACAATTAATTTCTATAACAATATCAATTCGCTGTTTCCGGATAAAATCCTTTAGCGCTACTTATATTTTATACTATTCTTCACTTCAATACAACAGTTTGTTTCACATTTATCAATTTCATTCACTTCTGCGGTTTCTTTTTTCTTTCCCGCTTGCGGGATTCTATCGAAAGGATACAGGAACACACCGTCTGTATTTCCGAATCCCCCATATGGGCCTCTTTATATTTTTCCACCTTCCTTTTAACACGCTGCAGTGCATTGTCGATAGACTTAATATGCCGATGCAGTTCTCTGGCCGTTTCCTGATAGGATTTGCCGTCCAGATAATTCATGAACACTTCCCACTCCAAATCGCTGAGAATCATGTTCATCTTATTCTTAATTTCGATAAACTCTTCCCGCCGGATGATCATCTCTTCCGGATTTACCACTTTTGTCCTGCTGGAGATTACGTCCAGCAGCGTACGATCCGAATCCTGTTCATAAATCGGTTTATTTAAAGAAACATAAGAATTCAACGGAATATGCTTTTGCCGGGTTGCTGTTTTAATAGCCGTAATAATCTGGCGGGTCACACACAATTCCGCAAAAGAACGGAACGAAGTCTGCTTATCCTGTCGAAAGTCACGGATTGCTTTATATAAACCTATCATTCCTTCCTGAATGATATCTTCCCGTTCCGCTCCGATCAGAAAATAGCTTCTTGCCTTTCCACGCACAAAATTACGGTACTTATGCAACAGATATTCCTGCGCCAGCACATTGTTCTCCGTATTGGCCAGCCCAACAATATCTTCATCCGGCATATCAGCAAATCTGGCATAGGGATCGCCGGTTCTGCCGTTCATCTATATTCCACCTTCCAGTAATTTCAATCTGTTTTTCCTCCGGCCGGGCAACCGGTTAAGGATCGGTTAAGGATAATTTATTATACACGACGAGCTGTGATAACGTCAACAGCGCAGGAATACGGATATCTCAGACCCTGAAACAATCTCGCTCCTGCTTATCTCCGCCTCAGTTTCTCCAGGAACAACGCCACCTCGTCATCAATACGTCCGCCCAGCTCCCGCCGGCCTGTACTCCCCGGCAGTTTGTCTATTCTTTCCTCTATTTCTTTTTTGGTCTTATAATATATTTCCCGGAATTCACGGGCCGAAATGCGGTATGCCCCGGAACCGAGCACGCTGTCCTGTTCCGCCTTATCGCTGGTCACGACAAAGACCTTAATCCCCTTTTTGGCAATCTGATAGGTTTCCCGTTCGATCCAGCTGTCGGCGGTTTCCTCTTCAGCGGTATAAACGACCGTGCATCCACGGCTGTGTTCTGTTGCTTCCGGTCCCTTTACATCCATAGCGTCAAACACAACGATCGCTTCATAGCCACGAAAAGCAGAAAACTCCGCCACCTGATCCGTCAGCAGATCACGCGCATGCTCCAGGTCCTTATCCCGTATTCCCGCAAACTCAGGCCAGTTATTGATAACGTTATATCCGTCAACCAGATAATACTCTTTCATGATGTGACCTTTTGCAGTCGCTGCCGTACCACTTCATACAGCAGAATCGCTCCGGCCGCGGAAGCATTCAGGGAGTTAACGCCTCCCTGCATAGGGATCCGGACAAGCATATCACAGTTTTCCTTTACCAGACGCCCCAGGCCTTTTCCTTCCGCCCCGATTACCAGAACCACAGGACGGTCCAGGTCCGCGTCAAAATACAGGCTTTCGCCATCCATGTCTGCACCCACAGCCCAAAAGCCCTGCTCTTGTAAACTGTGAAGCGTCTGAATAATGTTCCCGATCTGAACCACAGGCACATAGTTCACAGCTCCGGCCGATACCTTGGCTACCACCATATTCAAAGGACAGCTTCGCCGCCTGGGCAATAAAACGCCATGCACCCCCGCAGCATCCGCGCTGCGTATCAGCGCTCCCACATTCTGCGGGTCCTGCAGTTCGTCCAATAAAAGCAAAAACGGTGTTTCGTTTCGTGACGCAGCCCGTTGTAAGACATCCTCCAGAGTACTGAACGCAATCGGAGAGGCCAGCGCCACAATTCCCTGATGCCGCATGCCCGGCGCCAGCCTGTCGAGCTTTTCGGCCTGCACATATTCTACCGGAACCGCAGCTTCCTGTGCCGCTGCCACTATCTTCCCCAGGCTCCCACCTTGCAGTCCTGCTTTAATAAAAATCTTATTGATCGGACGTTTGCTTGTCAACGCCTCAAAAACCGCATTGCGCCCGGCAATAATTTCTTCTGTCATAGATGCTCCTTACGTACGCCGGCAACTGAAATGCCGCCGGATAAAAAGACGAGGCCCGATACTCTATTTAATAATTGCAGGTTCCTCCGGCAAAAACAATTCCGCTACTTCTTTGCCTTCAGCCTGATACTGTTTCACCTTTGGCAAAATACCGCAGCTCATCTTTCCTTCTTTACAGGTTCCCTTGGCCACACAGTCCGGGCCCGCTTTTTCGAACAGAACCGGAGCCACTTTCCGGCATTCCATCAGCATCTTCCAGGCCAGTTCGCGGATTTCCCACTGCGCGCGGTTGCAGCAGCGCAAATTGAAGAAATTATAGAGCGAACGGGCATTAAAGGTGCAGACGATTTTCGTTTCCGCCGCATTAGGCAGTACATAGCGCGCATCTTCGTTAGCAATCCCGTAATGATCCGCCAGATCATTATACAGATCCTGCAGATTCTGCATGCATGCCTCAAATTTAGCTTTTGCTTCCGGAATTGCCGCAATAGCCGGAGGCATGATCGATTCAAAATTATGTTCTTTCACATACCGCTGGGACTGCTGCGAATACGAAGCGATCCTGTGACGGACAAGCTGATGTGTCAGAACACGGGAAACACCCTCGATGGCAAAGGTAAAGGTTACATGTTCAATCGGTGAAAAATGACCCATACGGACTAACATACGAACCAGCCGCGCAGCCTCTTCATCGCTCATCTTTTCCTGTAACTCGGTTACCCCCACGGGAGAATAACACAACCTTGCGCTCAAGGCAACCGATTTATCCGGATCCGGAGTATGTCTCAGCAAAACAACTTTCATTACAATTCCTCCCTCTTTCAAACCCTTTTTGTCTTTTCATCATATTATATTCGACATATTGGCAAAATGATTTGACAAATCCGTATCACAAAAAGCCGGTTTAAAAACATCCGCTTATTCTAAAAGCCTGCCGGCCTTTTGTATTCATTTCCTGAAACTTATCTGTCAGACGGTTCCTGCATTTCCCGGGAAATGACCTGAAAAGCCTGTTCCATAAATTCTTCCAGGCGTTTTTCCTGATCTGTCAGAAGCAGCCAGCCGCATAGCGTTTCAAATGCTGTTGCCGCACGATATTCGCTGACGCTGGCGCTTTTGGGTACCATGGACTTGGCATTGCGTCCCCGATGCACGATCGCCGCCTCTTGTTCAGACAGTCCGGTTTCCAAAACGTGCATAGCTTTAGCCTGCATCACAGCAGATACCATTTTGGCAGCAATCGTGTGGATCACCTGCACATGACTGGACACCGGCAGCAGGCGCATGCGGACATAAAACGTAAACACACTGTCTCCGATCAGCGCCAACACGATTGGATTCATCTGACCTGGGTCAGGCAGCGGTCTTCCTTCTTCCTGACAAACTGCCAATGCCTGCTGTTTTAATTGTTGAAAGCGGATAAATTTCACTGCTTTTTCCACCGTGCGCCCTGGGGCGTATCTTCAATCACGATGCCCATCTCGCCCAATTTATTGCGGATGGCATCCGCCTGTGCGTAGTTTTTAGCCTTACGGGCATCCTGGCGCAATTCCAGCAGCAGCTGCATCAGCTGTTCCGTCAGTCCGCCATCACCATCGTTCCCTGCAGCTTCCGCTTCGCCTTCCAACACGCCGATAATGGAGCAGAATTCCGCAAACACTTTGGTCATCATGTCCACTAATTTTCCGTCCGGGGCAACATCGCCGGAATCAGTCTGCGCTTTATACACATTGATTTCTTTTGCCAGCGCGAACATATGGCTGATGGCCAGAGCTGTATTGAAATCATCACGCATGGCTTCCATGAAATCATTACGCAGCTGTTCAACCTTGCCGCGTAACGCCAGACTCTCTTCCGTCGGTCCGCCGCTGATGACTTTGCGCAAGGCAGCCAGGTTTTCTTTTGCGGTACGCAGGCGCTGCAGGCTCGCTTCCGCTTCTTTCAGACGGGCATCGCTGAAGTCCAGCGGGCTGCGGTAATGGGTAGAAACAATAAAGAAGCGTAACGTTTCCGGAGCAAAATGTTCCAGAATATCTTTTACCGTAAAGAAATTGCCAAGGGATTTTGACATTTTTTCTTCATTAACAGTGATAAACCCGTTATGGAGCCAGTAACGCACAAAGGGATGAACACCGGTGGCCCCTTCCGACTGGGCGATCTCATTTTCATGGTGCGGGAAGATCAGATCGCTGCCGCCGCCATGGAAATCAAAGGAAGAACCCAGATATTTCATGCTCATGGTAGAGCATTCAATATGCCAGCCGGGCCGCCCTTTGCCCCAGGGAGAATCCCAGGCCGGTTCGCCGGGTTTGGCCGCTTTCCACAGAGCAAAGTCCATGGGATTCTGTTTCCGGTCGTCCACATCCACCCGGGCCCCTGCCAGCATATCGTTCAGGTCCCGGCCGGAAAGGCAGCCGTAACGCGGGAATTTTTCCACGCTGTAATATACATCGCCGTCCACCACATAGGCGAATCCGTTGTCAATCAGTGCCTGGACCGTATTAATAATGTCCGGAATATGGCGGGATACCCGGGGATAAATCTGTACTCGACGGACATTCAGCTTATCCATCACTTCAAAATACGATTCGATGTAACGGCCGCAGATATCACTCCACTGTACACCCTCTGCATTCGCCGTGTTGATAATCTTATCATCCACGTCAGTAAAATTCTGTACATGCAGCACATCGTACCCTTCGTGTTCCAGGAACCGGTGGATCACATCCCAGGTCACAAAGGGGCGGGCGTTGCCGATATGCGGATGGTTATACGGGGTTACGCCGCAGACATAAATGCTCGCCTTCCCCGGATTCATGGGAACAAATTCTTCTTTTTTGCGTGTCATCGTATTGTAAACTTTAATTGCCATTCTGTGTTACTCCTTTTGCCTGCCATACCCTGCGGCACAGCCTGCAGATTTCTTTTACCATAGCCGACTGAAGTATTTCTTTAATGTCTCATCAGTAATTCATTGCTGAAAATACGGTTATAAAGAAACTCCCGCTTTTTCCAGGCTCTTTAAAATTCTCTTTTCCGTACGCTCCAGACCGAACAGCGGAATCATTTCCGCCAGTTCCGGACCGTGCTGATTCCCTGTCAGTGTTACACGGATCGGCATATACACCTGCTGTCCTTTCAGCTTGTTTGCTTTCTGGACTTTCTTGAAGGCAGCTTTGACCGTGTCACGGTTCAGTTCCGGCAATGATTTCAATTCTTCCAGCAGGGCCTTCATAACCATGGGCGCCGTTTCTTCCTTCAGCACCGCAGCGGCTTCTTCGTTTTCAAAATCAAAGTCATCACTGAAATACATGGAAACCTTTTCCGGTATCTGCGCGCCGTAATCAATCTGGGTCTGGGCGGTAGCTACCACCTTTTTCAGCCATTCCAGCTTTTCGCCTTCTTCATCGCCGGTCATATAGCCGGCCTCTTTCATAAACGGCACAGCCAGTTCCCAGAACGCTTCGGCAGACATTTTGCGGATATGCTGCCCGTTAATCCAGTCCAGTTTTTTGAAATCAAATACGGCCGGATTTTTAGCCACATGATCCAGGGAAAATTCCTGAATCGCTTCTTCCATGGTAAAGATTTCCTTCTCCCCGGAAGGAGCCCACCCCAGCAGCGCAAGGAAATTGTTCAGGCCGGCCGGAATATATCCCTTCTGACGGTACGCATCCAGGGACGTGGCGCCATGCCGTTTGCTCATCTTCGTATGGTCTGTTCCCAAAATCAGGGAAACATGACCGAATACCGGTTTTTCAAAGCCTAACGCATCATAGACCAGCAGCTGCCTGGGCGTATTGGATAAATGTTCCTCCGCACGGATAACATGCGTCACATGCATGAGGCTGTCGTCAATGACCACCGCATAATTATAGGTAGGAATTCCGTCAGATTTGACAATGACAAAATCCCCGATCCCATTGGAATCAAATTCCACGTCGCCCCGGATCAGGTCGTGGACAACGATCTTTTCATTGGGCGGCACACGCAGACGGACCGAAGGCTTGCGGCCTTCCGCTTCATATTTTGCAATCTGTTCCGGCGTCAGTTCCCTGCATTTTCCCATATAGCGGGGCATTTTTCCTTCTTTCAGAAGACCCTGCCGTTCTTCCTCCAGCTCTTCCGGCGTACAGTAGCAGTAATACGCTTTTCCCTCTGCCAGCAGCTGGTCTGTATATTTCTTATAGATGTCCAGCCGCTCCATCTGACGGTACGGACCGTACGGGCCTCCTACATCAACGCCTTCGTCCCAGTCCATGCCCAGCCATCGTAACGAATTTTTTATATTTTCTTCCGATTCCGGCGTAGAACGTTTCCGATCCGTATCTTCAATACGGAGCACCATCTTACCGCCCAGTTTTCTGGCCAGCAGCCAGTTAAACAAAGCACTCCGGGCTCCTCCGATATGAAACGGCCCTGTAGGGCTTGGTGCAAAGCGTACACGAATTTCCTGTGACATTGAAAATCCCTCCAAAAATGATATTCAAACTCTTACTCTATAATAATTAATTATAAACCTTATATTGCCGCCCGCAGCCAAAGCATCCTGTCGGCCGGCATACCACACACTCTTACAGTCACGCAAGCCTCAGGCTTTTATAATACTGGCCACTGCTTCCGCGGCGATGCCTTCGCCCCTTCCGGTAAAGCCAAGTTTTTCCGTGGTCGTCGCTTTAATATTGACCGCATCTTCTCCGATGCACAAATCGCCGGCGACCCGTTCCCGCATGGTTGCAATAAACGGCGCCAATTTGGGCCGCTGCGCAATTATGGTCACGTCCACATTATTAACCTGCCAGCCCTCTTTCTGCAACATTTCCACAACAAAACGCAGAAGACGGCGGCTGTCGGCGCCTTCAAATCTGGCATCGGTATCAGGGAAATGCTTCCCGATGTCGCCCATGCCGGCAGCTCCCAGCAATGCATCCATCAAAGCATGCAGCGCCACATCCGCATCGCTGTGCCCCAGCAGCCCTTTTTCGTAAGGTATCTGCACACCTGCCAGAATCAAAGACCGGTTTTCTACAAGGGCATGTACATCAAAACCGGTTCCTACCCTGAACTGCATAATCGAACACTCCATTCCGCCATCGTCCGACGGCAAAAACAGTGATGAAACAATCAGAACATCAATATCTTACACAACAACAGACACCGAATATTATCCGGAAATGCCTCTCTTTTCCAATAATTTTTCAGCCAACAGGATATCTTCCGGCGTCGTTACCTTAATATTTTCATAAGAACCTTCCGCCACAGCCACCGGATGCCCCGATGCCTCCACCAGAGAAGCATCATCTGTTACCGCAAACGGATGCTCTTTTAAATACTCATATCCTTTGCGCAACACATGAATCTCAAAAATCTGCGGCGTCTGCACAGCGCATAAAGTGGACCTGTCCGGTGTGGATACAACAAAGCCGTGGGTATCCACAATTTTCACGGTATCTTTCAAAGGAACTGCCGCAATGGCAGCGCCACATTCCTTTGCTTTTGCAAACGTGCGGGAGAAAACATCCGTGCCCGCAAAAGGCCGGGCTCCGTCATGCACTGCCACATAACCGCTTTCATCGGTTATCAGCGCCAGACCATTGGCGACAGAATCCTGCCGTTCTTTTCCTCCTGCCGTTACCTGCCAGTCTATACCGGGAAAACAGCGGGGCTGATATTCCTGCAGCATCTTTTCTGTTTCCGCTATCTCCCAGTTCCTCACAACCACAATAATACGTCGCACCATCCGGGTCTCTGCCAGCATTTTAAGGCATAAAACCAGCAACGGCATTCCGCCAACGGTAACAAACGCCTTATTTTTACCAAGTCCCATGCGTCTGCCTGCACCGGCTGCCGGAACGATTACGGTCAGCAACTCTTTCATTTTCCCTCCGCCCCGGCTAACATATCACGGACATCATGGTTTTTGGGAACTTTGGCAAATATCATACGGCCGGCTGATGTCTGCAGCACAGAAGTAACCGCGATACGAATCTTGTTGCCGATATATTTGCGTCCGCCCTCTACAACAATCATCGTGCCGTCCTGCAGATACGCAATAGCCTGTCCGCTTTCCTTGCCTTCCCGAAGCAGATACGCCGTCATTTCTTCCCCGGGAATCACTACCGGTTTCACTGCATTGGCCAGATCGTTAATATTTAACACCCGGATTCCCTGAATGGATACCACCTTATTCAGATTAAAATCATTGGTAACGATGATAGAATTTGTATCCTTCGCAAGGGCGACCAGTTTGCTGTCCACATCCTGGATCATATCGTGTTCCGGATCCTGCACGATGACAACATGATGGAACATTTCCTGCAGTTCATGAATAAAATCCAATCCCCTGCGGCCTTTAGCCCGTTTCAGATTATCCGAAGAATCGGAAAGGCGCTGCAACTCATCCAGCACAAAATGGGGAATCACAAGATTTCCTTCCAAAAAACCGGTTTTCAGGATATCTGCAATGCGCCCGTCTATGATCACACTGGTATCAAGGAGCTTATTGAATGCCGCCAGTTCCGCCGGCATGGAAGCCGCGTCAACCACAACTTCTTCCTGCGGATCCTGCGCCATATCGTCCGGCTTGGCAGGCGATAACTCCCCCGGCGGCCGGGAACGGTAAAACAGCCCCAGAATATCTTTGCTTTTGTGGGATGCGACCTTGGCGCCCGTTAAAGCCAGAACGATACTTAAAATGATCGGAATATAAGAACCGACGATTGGCAGACGGGAAAACGGTGCTCCGATCAGGTTGGCCAAAATCAGGCCCACCAGTACGCCAATCAGCGAAACAATAATATCGGCAGAAGGCGCTTTTGCCAGAACGGAAGCAACCAGTTCCGAATATTTAAGCAGAAATTTAATCAGAAAGGGCGTAATGACCCAGCCTACCCAGCTGAAAAACAGTACGCTTACGATGGCAAACAGCCAGTGGATGTAAGAATAGCCCAGCAGACCTTTGGAATGAATGTTATAGCCGAGAAAATATGAAATTTGAGGAAGCAGCTGTTCCATCAGTATAAGTCCGGTTACAGTTAAAACAACGGCTATCGCTGCAGTGAGTATTCTTCGTAACATGGATTTCCTCCTTTCTTCAAGATTCATAAGCAATTAAAAGATAACACTTATCCATCATACTTATTTTTATATTTTACTACAGATTTAGATTTTATAACAGTGTCAAAAGATGTTTTTCGCAAAAAAAATAAATGCCAGAACATAAATTCTGGCACTGCCTTCCACCAACCATGCAACATTTCCATCTTAATGAAAATCAGTCAGGCTATGTTTAACGAATTATCAATCCACTTTTCAGCCGATTCAATACTGCTGTTTTTTACAATCATAATTTCACTGGCAAGGATCTGTCTCGCGTTTCCCAACAGCCGCCGTTCCCCCGTGGAAAGACGTTTCTGCTTATCCTGCCTGGCCAGAATACTGATCACTTCCGCCAGGTCCAGGACATCTCCGCTTTTCATTTTATCAATATAAATGGTAAAGCGGCGGTTCCAGGTAATACTTTTCAGATTGTTGACCACTTCTGTCGCCAGCACCTTTTTGATTTCTTTCATCTTTTTTTGAGGAATAATCGGACGTAACCCAACCTTTTCCAGATTGCATACCGGAATACGCACTTTCATATTGCCTAAAAACATGGAAAGAACTACATATTGAGTTAGCTGTTCATCGTACACCCGCTCTTCAATGGCTTCTATCTGCCCTGCGCCATGCATCGGATATACTACCTTGTCACCAACTGCGAACATTGGCAACCTCCACACAGAACACCGGAAAATGCTATAAATACTTTACTATAGCAAAGCATATTGAATACATGTATATTATAGCATGATTTTTTACAGCCGTCAAAGTTTTTTATTATACAACAGTGTATGTATGCTGTCAACTATATTTTCTCTGATCGACTAAAAATTATCCAAATACTGCATGGATCGCCTCTTCCACCGTTTTTACCCTGATAACCTTTCCTTTAAAATCTTCCGGCAGACGCAGTTTGGCATCAGGCACTACAAACCGTTCAAAGCCCAGCTTGCCTGCATCCATGATACGGCGTTCCATGGCCGGTACGCGCCGCACTTCACCCGTAAGGCCCACTTCTCCGAAAATCATGGTTCCGGCAACAACCGCGCGGTTCCGGTAACTGGAAAACAGCGCCATCAGTACAGGCAGATCGGCAGCCGGTTCATTGACCCTGATACCGCCTACCACATTGACATAGGCGTCATAGGTTCCAAAATCAAGGCCCATTCTCCGTTCCAATACGGCAATCAGCATGTTGACCCGGTTATAGTCAAATCCCACGGCCGTCCTGCGGGGCATACCGTACGGAGTGCGGGCAGCCAATGCCTGGAATTCTACCATGACAGGACGGTTTCCTTCCAGACAGCCTCCAATCACTGCGCCGGACACCTCCTGTTCCCTCGATTCCAGAAACAACCCTGCCGGATTGGGAACTTCTGTCAGGCCTCCCTGCTCCATGGAAAAAATGCCACACTCTTCCGTGGAACCAAACCGGTTTTTCAGTGCGCGCAGCACACGGTACGCATAACTGCGGTCGCCTTCAAACTGCAGAACAACATCCACCATATGTTCCAACAAACGGGGACCGGCTATATTTCCGTCTTTTGTCATGTGCCCGATGATCAGCACCGACGTTCCGGAAGTTTTGGCATATTTCAGCAGCCGGGCCGTACACTCACGGACCTGCCCCACGCTGCCGGCCGCCGTTTCCAGATCGCCGGTATACATCGTCTGAATGGAATCGATCACAAGCAGACCCGGCTTTTCATGCTCAGCCTGCAACAGGATATTACCGATTTCCGACGCGGTCATGATCAGCAGTGAATCCGTGCAGGTTCCCAGGCGGTTGGCCCGCATGGCGGTCTGTTCTTCCGATTCTTCTCCCGATACATATAAAACTTTTATCTGCTTCTGACTGAAACGCATCGCCGCATCCAAAAGAATCGTTGATTTCCCGATTCCCGGATCTCCGCTCAGCAAAATCAGACTGCCGGGAACAATTCCCCCGCCCAGCACCCTGTCAAATTCATGGATCCCGGTTTCCATACGGCGCACCGGTTTTGCCGCCACACTGCTAACCGTTTTGGGTTTGCTGCTTTCATTAAAATGGACATACCCCTGTTCTTTCACCTTGGTTTCAAACTGTTCGGCGAAAGAATTCCAGGTTCCGCATTCCGGGCATTTTCCCAGCCAGGAAGCTGTCACATAACCGCAATTCTGGCAGACATAGCTTACTTTCGCTTTTGCTTTAGCCATAATTCTGCTCCTCTTGCACCGGTACCATGTTTTCCGTATCGGCCTCCTTCAGACGGGAAAAACTGAAATCTCCGCTCAATACGTCGATCAGAATATGATCCCCGGCGGAAAAGGTCCCTTCCAGGTACAGGTCTGCCAGCTTATCCTCAATTTCCTTTTGCAAAGCGCGCCGCAACGGACGGGCCCCATACCGGACGTCCATTCCCGTCTTCAGCAGTTTATCTCTGGCAGCCGCCGTCATGCGCAGGCTCATGCCAGTATCCTGCAGCCGCTTCTGCAATTCCTCCAGCATTTTATCCACGATCTGCGCCAGCTCTTTTTTACCCAGCGGATCAAATACTATAATCTCATCCAGCCGGTTCAAGAATTCCGGACGGAAAATATCTTTGATCCCCTGCAGAATATTCTGTTTCTGGTTTGCCACAGCGGTATCTGCATCCGCCGCAAAGCCAAGACTCCGCCGGTCGCTCATCATTTCGGCGCAGGCATTGCTGGTCATCAGAATGACACAGTTCCGGAAATCCACCGTCACGCCCTGCCCGTCAGTCAGCCGTCCGTCTTCCATGATCTGCAGCAGCAGGTTGAAAATATCAGGATGGGCTTTTTCAATTTCATCCAGCAGAATAATCGAATAGGGACGCCGTTTCACTGCGGAAGTCAGGCGGCCGCCTTCCTCGTACCCCACATAACCGGGAGGCGCGCCAATCAGACGGGAGGCCGTATGCTTTTCCATATATTCGCTCATATCAAAGCGCAGCAAAGCCCTCTCGTCCCCGAACAGATTTTCTGCCAGCGCTTTGGCCAGTTCGGTTTTGCCCACACCGGTAGGTCCCAGGAACAGGAAAGAGCCCACCGGCCTGCGGGGGTCTTTCAGTCCGGCCCGGGCACGCCGTACCGCCTGGGCCACACCCTTTACCGCCGCATTCTGCCCCACGATACGTTCGTGCAGAGCATTCTCCAGCTGCAGCAGACTGCTGGATTCCGCTGCATTCAGCCGGGTCAGCGGAATGTTGGTCCACTGGGAAATAATATGGCGAACCGTGTCTGCATCTACTACCGGATCCCCCATCTGTCCGGAGTAATCCTTGCTGCTGTGCAGCCTGACAGAAGCGCAGGCTTCGTCCAGGATATCAATCGCCTTATCCGGCAGGTTCCGGTCCGTAAGATAACGGTCCGATAACTTGACCGCCGCTTCCAGCGCTTCTTCCGTTACCTGTACATGATGGTACCTTTCATAACGTCCGCTCAGGCGCTTCAAAATTTTCAGGGCCGCCTCTGTATCCGGCGCATCCACACGGACCGGCTGGAACCGCCGCTCCAGCGCCGCATCTTTTTCCACGCTTTTACGGTAATCTTCCAGCGTGGTGGCTCCGATTACGTGAAGTTCCCCCCTGGCCAGCGCCGGTTTGATAATATTTGCGATATTCATGGTGCCGTCGCCGCCGTTCATCAGCATCTGCAGCTCATCCATAAACAGAATGATTCTGGGGCAATGCTTGACAGCTTCAATAATATTCCGCAGGCGTTCTTCCAGTTCGCCCCGATACTTGGCCCCTGCAACTACATAACCTAATTCCAAAGAAAAAATAATCTTGTCTGACAGAAACTCAGGGACTTCCCGGTTCGCGATCCGCTGAGCCAGTCCCTCTGCAATGGCGGTTTTTCCCACACCGGACTCACCGATCAGGACCGGATTGTTCTTCGTACGCCGACAAAGGATCCGCATCACATGTTCCAATTCCTTTTCCCGGCCCAGCATCGGGTCCAGTTTATCCTGGGCAGCCAGTTCATTCAGATTCCGCCCAAATCCGTTCAGCAGTTTCAGAGCTTTCTGCAGCTCCGCTTCCGCTTTTTCTTTTTTGGCCTGGGATTTAAATTTATTTTTTTCCGGCAGGGCATGCGTCTGGATAAATTCTTCGTGCATCATGACCTGCACCCGGTTCATATCAATCGTAAAACGCGCCAGGACCCGGGAAGCGACACAGCCTTCTTCTGCCAGCAGCCCCAGCAGGATATGCCCGGAACTGATCAGGTAGAGGCCGTCCGCATCCGAAAAGGATTTCGCATACTGCAGGGCCGCAGCCGCTTCTTTAGTATAGGAAGCCGGGTTAGCGCCTTCCACGGTTTTTCCCATCCAGGTTTCCAGTTCCCCTAACAGGGTATATTTATCCACGCCGCACCGCAGCAGCAGATGTGCTGCCTGGCTCTCCGGTTCCTGCAGCATCGCCCACAAAATATGTTCTGTACCAATTTCTTCCTGCTGGCGCTGGACAGCTGTCCGGCGCGCGCCAACCAAAATCTTTTCTGCCAGATCTGTATAAAAATGATCCTTCTGGTTCTGTTCTGCATAGTAATTCTTTTCCGCCAGCCTGCGCAGCGGTTTGAAAAACTCTTCTAATATATTACGGGCATTTTCCCCTTTTTGCCCGGCCATCACGCCTTCCGCCGCGAACTCTTTGGCGCAGGACTCGCAAAGCCATTTGCTGACCCGGGTATCGTTGATAACACAAACCACATTTACTGTGGCTTCCCGTTTGCCGCAACGTTCACATAACATTGTATCCTCCCTGCCGGAAATTACCTGTTGCCGGCCCAAAACTCCATGTTCTTTCTTTAAGGAAACACTGATTACTTCGTCTCCTTTATAGTTCAATCAGCTGGCGTCTACCATGCGTTGTACTGCCTGACGGAGAACCTGGCGTTTTTCCCTTTCCGGGATATCCATGATGCCCATCAGGTAATGCAGCAGTTCAAACTCCCTGTCGGTCAGCATGCGGTTTTCGTGCCAGTAATGCAGGATTTCATCCACAGTCGGTTCTTCCTGCTGTTCTTCCACAGGCAATATCCTGACGATACGGATAAATCCTCCGCTTCCCCGCCGGGACTCTACCAGATACCCCTTTTCCGGTGTAAAGCGGGTGCTCAATACATAACTGATCTGGGACGGCGCACAGGATAACCGGTCCGCCAGTTCGTTGCGCTGCACCAGTACCGTATTCTTGCTCGCCGCCAGTAACTGTCCTACAATAAAGCTTTCTATTGCGTCTGCCATGTTTTTCATAATTCTACCTGCTTTCTGTTCTTACTGTCTGTTTTCATTCTGGCACAGGAATCAAAAAAGATATCTTTTCCATCCAAATATTAAAATATTATTGCCAAATTGACCGTAGCGTGTTATATGGTTATTATATTTGACTTTTTGACTTTACGCAAGAGCCAGTAATATAATTTCACAAACTCTTCCTAAAACTATATTAAATGTTACAGAAATAGCAAATATAAAAGCAGCAGCGGGGAAGAACTTCGCAAAACATCGGGAGCGTTTGCGTAATTTCATGAGACGAAATGAGCCGGCCGTGGCGAGACTGTCTGAGGGGCGAAGCCACGAGTTTCGAAGCCACAGGCGAATAAGTCCATGAAATAGCAAACGGGCACGGTTTTGCAAAGTCTTTCCCGCTGCTAATTTTTAATTTATTACTTCAACTTATTTTTTCAATAAAGCTTGTGCATTAAGTTCTTTCTCTTTATTTTACGCTTTTGCCAGTTCCGCTTTCATAATGCGCTTATAGGCTTCCACGCCGGGCTGGTCATAGGCGTCCACATCTGCCAGTTCCCCTTCGTACGCAATGCTGTACATCAGGAACATCAGCAACTGTCCGACGTAACGCGGCGCCAGTTCCGGCAGAATATACCGGGCGTTCAGCCTGCCGTCTTCCGTCAGAGCCGTTTCATTGGCTTTCAGGGCGGCCTGCAGCAGTACATTCATTTCCTTGCCTGCGTATAAAGCAAAGGCCTTTTCTTTTGGGAACGGATTATTTACCACAATCGTTTCCGCCGGTTTGGCCACTTCCAGGAACTGGATCACCTTATTGCGTTTTCCGTCCTGATGCTGCTGGGTCATGGAATGCATATCGGTGGTGCCGACGGCTACCACGGGTGTCCTGCCATAGAAAGCGGTTTTGCCGTTCCGGTCCAGGCGTTTGCCCAGCGATTCTGCCAGCAGCTGCACATACCATGCGCCCAGGCATTGCAGGGTATCGCCGTAGCCCATCAGCACTTCAATATCCGCTCCCAGTTTTTCTGCTGCCAGATATTTCAGGGACGCATTCAGCAAGGCAGGATTATCCGTACCTTCGGTGGCAAGACAAAGCTCGGACATTTCCCGGGCGCCATCCAGTAAAGCACGGATATCATAGCCCAGTGCGGCGCACATTAAGAGGCCCGGATTGCTTAAGATACAGAACCGCCCGCCGATTCCCTCCGGAATACTGTAAGCCGGCCAGTTATTTTCCTGTGCCAGCCGGTACAGCAGGGACTCTTTCGCGTCCAGACCGGTAACAGCCGTCACATCAACGGTAAACCATTCCGGACGCGCTTTCATATAGTTCAGCAACGCAGCGAAACTGGTCAGCGGTTCCATGGTGGTACCCGATTTGGAAATCGGCACCAGCTGGATATGAAGCGGATGCTTTACATGCTGCGCCTGCAGGGTCAGCTGGCGCATCAGGCCCTGCAGGGCCACGCCGTCCACATTATTGCCTGCAAAATAAATCTGCGGATATCCGTTGCGTTCTTTTTTCGGCAGCTGGTTCCAATAGGGTTTGGCCGCCAGATCAAAAATCACCTTGTCCCCTAAATACGACCCGCCGATGCCGATAAACACCGCCGCATCTACGGTATCTTTCCAGGCAGCGCCCAATGCCTCCAGACGCTTTACCGAAACTTCGTCATTCGGGTTCCCTTCTGCAAGATAAGCCTGACGGGGAAAATAAACATGTTCCGGCGTCCCGTCCTTGGACAGATGCGCTTTGGAAAAACCTTCGCTGCGAATGGCCCGCACCGCTTTTACAGCCTGCTCCATGGCAGGCTGCAGAGCCTGCAGCGCCTCTTCCGTAACCCGGCCCTCTCCGACCAGGTTCTGATACTGAAACTGGAATCCTTCCCTGATTCCGATACAGCCAGTCAACTTCATCCTCTCTCCCTCCAATACGTTTTAAATATTTAATTTAGTAGTTTGTAACATCTAAATCTTAATTCTTCGGTGCTTCCATTCTATGCCGTACAAACACAATTTATACAAGTTTTAGATGTAATAAAATATTAACGTAGATTTTCAATCGAACCACAAAACGCAAGGCCGGCCACCGTCACCGCGCCTGCTTCTTTCAATACAGCTGCCGCCGCGGAAAACGTGGCGCCCGTCGTAAAGATGTCATCCACCAGCATGACAGATTTACCACGGACATTCCCTGTCACCGCAAAACAATCCTGCAGGTTCCGTCTCCGTTCTTCCGGAGACAGGCCGAACATCGGCAACGTTTTCCGGGTACGGCATAAAAGCGGCGCCCATCTTCCTCCAAATTCCTTTGCTCTTTGGGAAAACAGCACCGACGGGATATCAAAACCCCGCTGCCGCAACCGGCCAGGGTCTGTCGGTATCCCGCTCCACAACCATATATCCTTTTGGGCAACGCGGACAGCATTCCGGTCAACTGTCCGCCATGATGTTTTATCTTTACTGTTATTTTCTGCACAAGTGCGAAACATTCCTGCATTGGCAAAAAATTTTGTAATCGCAGCATGTATCTCAGGTTCCGCCAGTAAAATTTCCGTTTCTTCCGATAACAAAACCGTTACATCTTTTTCCCTGCCAAATTTAATTCTGTGAATCGCTTCCTTTATCCGGTTCTCATATGCAAAAAAGAATAGTCCGCCGTCCAACGCGTCTATGGTTGGAAACGCTTTCATCTGCAACAGTCCCTGCCTGCAGTCACGGCACAGGAAGCCCGCTTCGATTTCCACTCCGCAGCCTGCACAGCAGCGCGGAAACACTAATTCTTTCAGTAACTGTAAAAACAGTCTGCTCTCCCTCCTTCCGGCAAACGCACACTTCGGTCGTCAGCCTCACATCAAACACACTCCAGCCGTCAGCCTCACACCACACGGATACCGCCGGCCGGGCTTCGTCTGTCTCTTCACTTAAAACGGAAATGGAATTCTACAAATCGCCGTTCTCCTGCAGCCGTTCCTTTAACAAGGAATACCGGCGGCGGGTACGGTCGTTGGCAACCGCCGTCTGCAACGCTGCTTTCGTCCCTACCAGCTCCACTTTTTCCCTGGCCCGCGTCACGGCCGTATACAGCAGGTTCCGCTGCAGCATGATATAATGCCCCGGCACCAGGGCCAGCACAACGCGGGAGTATTCGCTTCCCTGGGATTTATGCACGCTCATGGCATACGCCAGCTGCAGTTCATCCGTTTCGCCTTCCTCATAGGTCACACATTCGCCGTCCGCCCGGTCCGGATAGCAGACTCTCACCATTTTCCCCGCAATCGTTACAATCTGGCCGATATCCCCGTTATACACGTCCTTTTCATAATTATTACGGATCTGCATCACCTTATCTCCCAGACGGAGAACCGTACCGCCGGGCTGCTGTATTTCCTCTTTTGCGGGAGATGGGGGATTGACACGGGCCTGAAGCAGCCGGTTCAGATTCTGCACGCCGCAGGGGCCTTTATGCATGGGAGACAAAATCTGTAAAGACTGCCACCCTTCGGCTTCCGCCGCATTGGCATACAGATTTGTTATATAATCCGCAGCCAGTTCCTCATCCGCAAACTCTGTCATGGAAAAATCGCTTTCCGGCACACACTCCGGCAGCATACCGCGGTTGATGCGGTGCGCGTTCCGCACAATCGGACTGATTTCCGCCTGCCGGAACACCTCATGCAGACGGACCACCGGCATCTTACCGCATTGGATGATATCCTTCAGCACGGATCCGGGCCCCACGGACGGCAGCTGATCCACGTCGCCCACCAGGATCAGGCGGCAGCCCAGAGGCAGTGCTTCCAGCAAATGATAAAACAGCGTAATATCCAGCATGGAGGCCTCATCCACAATCACAGCCTGGGCTTCCAGCAGTTCATCCGCGTTCTTACCAAACTCTCCCGTCACTGTATATTCCAGCAGACGATGCACGGTCTGTGCTTTGTCCCCCGCAGCCATTTCCAGGCGCCGGGCAGCCCTTCCGGTGGGTGCTGCCAGCAAAACCGTACAGCCTGCCCGCTTCAATACAGAAAGAATGCCTTTGATAATCGTGGTCTTGCCTGTGCCGGGGCCTCCGGTCAGGGCAAAGACGCCGTACTTTAAGGAGGAACGGATTGCCTCCTTCTGGGCATCCGCCAGTTCAATCCCGGCCTCCGCTTCCCATTCCGCGATTACCCGTTCCACGTTTACTCTCCCCAGGCTGTCCGGATAATCGCGCAAAGCCCGAAGCATACGGGCGGTACCGGTTTCTGCCCGGTACAGGTATTCCGGATAGATGAAACGATGCCCGCCCCAATCTTCCGTCCGAAGGAGATCATTGGCAATCATGGTTTGAAAAACCGTTTCCACATCCACATACTCAACCTGCAAAATCTGCCCTGTATACCGCAGCAGTTCCTCTTCCGGCACGCAGGTATGCCCGCCGGATGCCGCCTGCGTCAGCGCATAGCCGATGCCTGCACGGACCCGTTCTTGCGAGGAGGGTTCAAACCCCAGCGACAGACCGATCCGGTCCGCTGTTTTAAACCCGATTCCATCAATGTCCATGATCAGGCGATACGGGTCCGCTTTGATCCGGGTGATCGCCGTGTCACCATAGGCCAGCTGCAGCTTAGCGGCATAATGGCCGCTTACCCCGTTTTCTTCCAGAAAAAGCATAAGCTCCCGTAAATCAGAAATGGCATGATAGGCCTCTCCGATGCTTTTTGCTTTTTTGGTTCCGATGCCGGAAACCTCCGCCAGACGTTCCGGCGACTTTCCCAATATTTCCAGCGTATCCCTGCCAAAATGTTCCACGATACGGGACGCCATCGCTTTGCCTATCCCCTTGACGGCTCCGCTGGCCAAAAAACGTTCCACGCCCTCCGCCGAACCCGGCTTAACCGACCGGTAACCGGCCAGCGTAAACTGGCGGCCGAAACGCGCGTGTTGTGTCCAGCTGCCGGAAGCCTGCACCGTTTCCCCCATAAAAGGGGCCGGTCCCCTGTAGACTGCCGTTACCATACCCAGGGCAGCGCTCCGGATCCGAAAGACACAAAATTGTTTATTCTCACTTTGGAATACGATTGATTCCACAGTTCCTTCAATTATATCCATGCAATACCTCTGCATTAAGGAGACGCTGATAAAATGAGTTTCCTTAATTCTTGTTTTGTTCTATTATAACACAATCTCTGCTCTCCGGCTTTACCTGTAGTCCTGCTTTTGACAACTGTGCCGGCCTCTGTTATAATGAATGCACACGTAAAAAATATTCAATAGTTGTAAAACACAGAACGGGCAGGCGTATCCTGCCGACAGTTTTAAAAAGGAGATCATATTTTGAAAACAGGATTATTAGTTGCCGCAGACCTCTACGGCTGCGCGGAAGACTCACTGACTCAGGAAGCGTTAACACACGTTCTGGAAGAACGTGCAAAAGAAAATAATATGCAGGTGCAGAGCATACGCACAGAACAGGAAAACGAGACTGAGTACGGCATTTACAGTATTTGCAAAGCCGGTCATATTATCTTACATGTTAATTACGAAAAAGGGTTTGTGGCCATCGACGGTTTTTCCTGCAATGAAGAGGCCGATCCGGAAAAGATGGTTCGGGAGCTTTGCAGTTTCCTTGCACCCGATAAAATGAAACTGACCTATGTAGACCGGGGAGACTTCGGCAAAAAAGCCGATATGAAACCGCGGCACCGGAACAAATCCCGCAAAATCACCCAGATGCGCAATATGACCAAACGGTTCGGCAAATTGCTGATGAAACCGAAATCACTGTAATTTTATTTTTTACATTCCCGCATATAAGACAACAGAGCCGGGCAGCCATGCCCGGCTCTTATTATTTCTATCCTCGTCCGATTCGTATATCAGTTTCCACGGTAACTCATAAAAGCCTGTTCACCGTATTTTACAATTACGTTCCACAAAACGGTGCCCTTGCGGATATCCAGCTTGTCAATATTGTTGACCATGGCGCCGCCCTGGATCGGTAATATATTTCTGTTATAAATTACGTGATGGACATAATACAGTTCGGAAGTTTTCACATCAAACTGGATCATGCCTTTTTCATCGGCAACCGCTTCCTGGCCTTTTTCTTTTGTGGTATTATACAGCATGATGACGCCCGGCATGGGCACATTGTCCCGTGTCATAAACTGAAAAACAATTTTGGCCGTACCCTGCTTGCGAATCGCCTGGGCCTCTTTCGTATAATGGTTTTTATACGGATTTTCATCACTGGGCGCAGCGTATGCCACCATAGTCAGCGAAGTTACAAAGACAGTCAATAAACTAACCAGCAGCAGAGAAACTTTTTTCATGAGAAAACCTCCCAAATCATTAAACTTGTTAAAACTTTGTTGATAAAAGTTGCTTACTTCCTATTATCTTTAACATACATTATAACACAAACGCGGCTTCTTTTTACATCATAAACGGAAGATACACGGATTTATTCCGCAATTTCTCCCAAAATCACTTCATCCTCTTTTCCTTCTTCCTGCAGCGCCACTTCAATGGTCTCACGACGGGAAGTCGGAACATTTTTTCCTGCATAATCAGCGCGGATCGGCAGTTCCCGGTGTCCGCGGTCAATGAGGACAGCCAGCTGGATCGAATTCGGTCTTCCCATGTCAATAATGGCATCCAGCGCGGCACGGATCGTGCGTCCAGTATACAGCACGTCATCCACCAGGACAATATGTTTCCCGGTAACATCAAAATCGATTTCCGTTCCGTGGATCACCGGGTTATACCCCATGGTGGTCAGGTCATCCCGATACAGCGTAATATCGAGGGAACCTACCGGAACCTCTACGTTTTCAATTTTCTGAATCTCCTCGGCAATCCTTGCAGCCAGCGGAACGCCCCGGGTACGGATGCCCACCAGGGCCACATTCTCCACACCCCGGTTTTTTTCCGTAATTTCATGGGCGATGCGGATCAGCGCGCGACGGATACCGTCTGCATCCATAATCGAAGTTTTTTTAATAATATTCTTCATCGTTTCCACCTCGTATTTATATTAAACTAAATTTTTGTCTTTTCATAGTCATTTTCTGCAAAATTGCTGTAAATTTTTTTAAAGAGACGCTGATTCAATGAGTTTGTGCGATGACCAATGGCCATACGCACCTGCCGGTCAAAACTGCCCGTTATGCAGACGGGTCATGATTTTCTGCATATCTTCCGGTAAAGGCGCTTCAAAATGCATCGGTTTCCCGGTCCGCGGATGAATAAAATCCAGTGTCTGGGAATGCAGGGCCTGCCCCTTTATGGAAAACGGCGTTTTCATGGGAGAATATTTGGGATCCCCTACCAGCGGATAGCCCAGGTATTCCATGTGCAGGCGGATCTGATGGGTCCGTCCGGTCTTTAAACTGCAACGGACCACCGTAAAACGGCCAAATCGCTCCAACACTTCATATCCTGTAATTGCCTCACGACCGCCTTCCGTCACTACAGCCATCCGTTTCCGGTCATTTCTATCCCTGTCCATCCGGGTTTCAATCAGTCCGTTGTCCGCTTTCACATTGCCACGGACGATGCACAGATAGGTCCGCCTTGCCGTTTTATCCTGAATCTGTTTGGAAAGAGAAACATGGGCTTCGTCATTTTTGGCAACGATCATGATGCCGCTGGTATCCTTATCCAGCCGGTGCACGATGCCGGGGCGGATCACCCCGTTAATGCCCGACAGGTTCTTACAGTGAAACAGCAGCGCATTGACCAGCGTGCCCGTATTATGCCCCGGCGCCGGATGCACCACCATGCCCCGGGGTTTATTGAGCACGATCACATCTTCATCTTCATAGATGATATTCAGCGGAATGTTTTCCGGCTCCGCCTCCAGCGGAACCGGCCTGGGCAATACGACCTGAAATACATCTCCCGCTTTAACTTTATAATTCGGCTTGATCAGCTTGCTTCCTTTACAGACGCGCCCTTCGTTCAATAAAATCTGGACATGGGAACGGGTACTCTCCAGCATATCCGCAAAAAAAACGTCAGCCCGTTTCCCGGAATCGGCGGTATCCGCCGTCACCGTACGTATATCTTCTTCCATGTCCTGCGCTGCAAGGTCCGGTTCCTCTCCGGTATCATTCCAGACAATGGCAGCAGCCGGAGCCTCTGTTTCATTTAATTTTCCAGAAATCCGTTCTGTAGCATGCCCCATAAAATCAGTCCTACCCCTACGCATATGGCGATATCCGCAACATTAAACACCGGCCAGATACGAAAATCAAAAAAGTCGATGACCAGTCCGGTCTGAACCCTGTCCCACAGATTTCCCAGGGTACCTCCCAGAAACAGCGCCGTCCCAATCCGTGTCCGCCAGCCTTCCGCCAGAATATCCTTCCGCATCCACCAGATTGCGATTACAGCTGCCACACCGATTGCCAGGAAAAACATCCTGTTATGCGGCAGCATGCCAAACGCTGCCCCCGGATTCAAAACATACGTTATATGAAAAATATTTTCAAAAACCGGAATGCTGTCCCCTTCCGTCATTTTTGAAACCACCGCCATCTTGGTGATCCGGTCCAGAAACACCACCAACAGCGATACCCATAATAAAATCATAACCGCTCCCAGGAAGTCTGTTCAGAAATTACTGCCAACATTTTTCTGCAGCAAACCCATATACAGTACTATTATAACAAAAACCCCGCTGCCTGTCAGCAGGCAACGGGGCAGCAGCACATCATTAATACATAACCTTATTGGCAATAACCAAACGCTGGATCTGGTTGGTGCCTTCATAAATCTGCATGATCTTGGCGTCACGCATACGTTTTTCAGCAGGATTTTCTTTGGAATAGCCATAACCGCCCATAATCTGCACCGCGTTGGTCGTAACTTCCATGGCAGTATCCGCTGCAAAGCACTTCGCCATGGCAGCTTCTTTGGTAAACACAACGCCTTCGTCCCGCATCGCGCAGGCACGGTACACCAGCAGGCGGGCCGCGTCAACTTTCATGGCCATGTCCGCCACCATTTCCTGCACCATTTCAAAGGAAGCGATGGGCTGACCGAACTGTTTCCGTTCTTTCGCATACGCAACCGCCACATCCAGGGCAGCCTGAGCCAGACCTACGGAAACCGCGCCCACAAACGGACGGGCGGAATCCAGTGTCTGCATGGCGATGCGGAAGCCCTGGCCTTCACGGCCCACACGGTTGCTTTCCGGAATCACCACATTATCCAGAATCAGTTCACAGGTATTGGAAGGACGGATGCCCATCTTATCTTCTTTACGGCCAACCTTGAAGCCGGGAGTTCCCTTCGGAACGATAAACGCGGTCAGGCCGCGGATGCCGCCATCCTTACGGGTATTGGCAAAAATCAGGTAAATGTCCGCAATACCGCCGTTGGTGATAAAGGCTTTCGTCCCGTTCAGCGTGTAGGTTTTCTTTTCCTTATCATGGACAGCGCGGGTAGAAACACCGCCGGCATCCGAACCGGCGCCGGGTTCCGTCAGCGCAAAGGCAGCCAGGCCGCCTTCGTTCAGGATATCGCACCACATACGTTTCTGTTCGTCCGTACCGGCAATCAGAACCGGAGCCGTAGCCAGGGCGTTAGCAGCCATGGAAGTGGCCACGCCGGCACAGCCCTTGCCCAGTTCTTCATACATCATGGCAACCGTTACACTGTCCAGGCCCAATCCACCGTATTCTTCAGGAACAATTACATTCAGCAGTCCCATATCAGCAGCCATTTTAAACAGTTCCGGACGGGTTGCATTTTCCGCGTCCATCTCACCTGCGATAGGGGTAATTTCCTTTTCAACAAACTCGCGCACCATTTCCTGCAATTCGAGCTGTTCTTCCGTAAATCCAAAATTCATTGCGATCCTCCTAAATACGGTATCTATATTTTTCAAATAAAACCTTTTTAAAACAAAATATCCGGTCAATACTTGTTGTATTTTACCACAAGTCTACTTATAAGACAACAAGTCTCTGAAGAAAATTTCACAAAGTTCACAATACAAACAGGTTTTTCAGCCAATTTTTCCGGAAAATGCCGGGCTAAAAACCTGCGGCCGGTTCCCCGCAAGGCTGTCATCAGTCAATAATATTCTGTTTGTAATCGTGATATAACGCGTAAAGACTTTCTTTCAGCTTCTGCATCTCCAGGAATTTGGCAGAGACCGCATCATGATCACCGGCCTCTATCGCTTTTTTGATTTCCGTAAAAATGCAGTCTTCCTTTGCGGAATCTTTAGCCAGTTTATTCCGTACGGCCTGAATCTTTTTCCAGATGGCATTGTCGAAGGCGGTTCCGGTATTGGCGTCATGGAGTTTTTTGGCCGCGATTACATCCGCACGGACTTCGGGGATCAGCCGGTTCAGCAGTTCCGTCTTCCAGCGGATCATGGCGCCTTCCGCGAAGGAACGGAGCACGGTTTCATCAAAGATACCGCCTTCCATGATCACTTTTTTCTTGGCCGGGAATTTTTCCCAGTTCCGGATATTTTCCCACACGGTAGCAGGCGGTTCGCCAAAGAGTTTGCTGCGCTCTTCCGCCGTAAAATCTTCAAACACATCTTCTTCGGTGCGGTATTCCCTGTCTTTTTCCAGATAAAAGCCTTTCTGGCCGGCCTTTTTGGAAATTTCCTTTTCCAGCTGCACCAGCGTTTTTTTGCTCGCCGCACAGGCCTTGATGCCGTCCAGGGCCGCCAGATAGAATGCCGCGATGGCGATATAGGTGTTGGTGTACGGATTCGGGGAACGCATCTCGATACGGGTTGCCAGCGGGTTGTCCAGATCCCGGATCAGACCGGCCAGAATGGTCCGGTTACGGGAAGGAATGTCCGGGGCAAGACCCAGGGACGTCACAATGCAGACCGGCGCTTCAAAGCCCGGTTTCAGCCGGTTGAACGCATCGGTGGTGGCGGAGATGAACGGATTGATGGCTTCATAATTTTTCATGATGCCCATGATGGCGCCGTACCCCACAGCAGACAGGAAATCCTTATACATGTCGGCCGGAGCAAACAGGTTCACGACTTTTCCGTTTTTCAGTTTGGCCGCAATGCCCACATGGGTATGTTCGCCGCTGCCAGCCACGCCGGGAATGGGTTTTGCCTGGAAGGAAATGTCCAGGCCGTTCTGCCGGAAAACTTCCTTGACGATAATGCGGGCCAGAATTTCATTGTCCGCCGTCTGCAGACCCACGTTGTATTTCCAGTCCACTTCCAGCTGTTCATTGATATGAGTCATATGGCCGGAAGAATCAATCTGTCCTTTGACACCGCCGCATTCCTTATGTCCCATCTCCGGCTCCAGCCCGTACAGCTCCAGCATTTCAATGGTCTGTTCCAACGCCGTGCGCACATTGCCCCGGGTCCGCTGCCAGTACATTTCCTGCATGACCTGGGAGGAGGACAATGCTTCAATGGGAGAATTTTCCCGGGGGGATTTTACCCAGAATTCCAATTCGGTGGCCGTCGTGAAAATCAAGTGGGCAATTTCATTGACATCGATATTTTCCAGCCCCGGCATATGCGGATACTTTTTCAGCAGCGCCAGCAGCTCGTCTTCCACATACCGCAGGGATTTCTTCAAAAGGGAACGGGAGTCCACGTACTCCCCGTTATGGGTCAGGAAGCAGGGCATGCGCAGAGTGCCTACCATGCGCCCCTTTTCATCAAAGTGTTCGTAGTTATAATCCACGTACCAGTTTACATCTTTATCTACTTCCATGTCCACACGGGCATCGTTCAGGGTGGCGATACCGGGCAGCACCACGGAAGAACCGTCGGTCTGGGCCGCGCTGCCGGTCAGGAATTTGTCGATATCATGCAGAAAGATATTGACAGGAATTTTTTCGTCCGTATCATTTCCTGCCAGATCCACGCCCATCAGAGAAACAAACTGCACCTCTTTATGATCGGCTAATAACTGCAGTAAGGTTTCTTTTGTCTGCTGCGAAGGTTTAATGACATAAAGCAATTCACTTTTCCCCATAATATTCCGGCACCGGGCCGTTTCCCCTCCTTTTATGCTCTCTGTAAAGAACAGAAATTTTAACATTATTTTTTATTTTAACAAATCCGTTCTTAAATGTCTATAAAAGCTGACTGGAACGAAATGTATACATTTTTGTTATGCGCTAAACTGTTTCAAATATCGCAACTATCGTCAAACGGAGCATTCACGTTTTACAACTTTCTTTGCACAAAGCACGGCAATAATCTCTTCCAGGCGGTCGTACTGCCGGCCGCCCAGACTGATTTCTTCCACCAGCGTGTCCAGCGCCTGGATCCCGTTCCGCAGACGGGCCTCCGTAAATTTTGTTCCTTCCTTCTGCCACATGCTGATCAGGAAAGGCGCCTTGTGGGATTCCGCTGCAATTTGGCTGGCAGAACGTCCCAGCCGTTCCCCTTCTTTTACCATCAGGATACTGCGAAGATGGGTCAGCAGCTTGGCCGCCAGCAAAGGCAAATACGTATTTTTCTTTTGTTCCTCTGCCAGCAGCTGCAACGCCAGCACCGTATTTTTGGCCGTGATGGCATTATTCAGGGCAAACACGCCGATTTCCGGCAACGCGGAAAACAGCATATCCACATCCGCCGCGGTCCAGTTCTTCCGGTCTCCTGCATACACGGCAATCTTTTCCACTTCCGCCGCCAGCAGCTGCAAAGGCGGATTGTCCACGGTTGCCAGGTATTCCTGAATGCGCTGTACCGCGCCCCGGTCCAGATGCCCGCCCCGCTGTTCCGCCTGCCGGGCCAGCCAGGACGGCAGATACCGGGAGTCTACAGGGGAACAGTCCACAAACACCGTTTCCTTCTGCAAAAACTTGGTAAATTTCTGCCGCCCGTCCATCTTTTCTGCCTGCAGGATCACCGTACAAAAATCCGGCACATCGCCCAGCAAATTCTGAAACTGCTCCTGCTTTGAAAGGCTCGTTTCCTTTGTCTTTTCTTTCGCTTTCCCTTTCCCGCCGGTTTTGGGTTTTTTCCCTTCCGCTTCCGCCTTGAGGTTTAGCAGTTCTTTATCCGTAATGAAAATGACCGTCCTGCCGCTGAAAAAGGGATAGGTATTGATCAGCGTATCCAGCTTTTTCATGTCCGTTTTTTCTTCGAATACAGAAATATCGCGGCTGTCGGTCGGCGTATCCGTAAAGATAGCATCCAGCAGGGTGCGGCGGACCAAATCCCGGTAATAGGGTTCTTCCCCCACGATGCAAACTACGGTGGGGATGTTTCCGTTTTCAATTTGTTTGATAAATACATCCGGGGCCAGGCCGGAGGATTTTGGTTTCATGGCAATAATCTCCAATGAATAATACCGTATGGCAAAGACATCGCAAACCCGTCAACATTTGCTATTCCGTGGATTCATGCGCCTGCGGCTTCGGAACTCGAAATCGCGTTAAGGGGCAACCCGCCTCCCACTTCCTCACTGCGCACGCTCACTCTGTTCGCGTTGCTCGGTATCGTCAGACTGGGCCCCTTCCGGGTTGTCCCTCAACGCTCAATGAGTGACGCACTCGTTTCAGGCGTTTTGCTTATCTCTTCGCTATACCGTATTATTTTGCACACATAAAATACGATACTGATTTGGTTGGGCAATAGCCAGACATACAAACTTAATTTATTATATCATGAACCCTGCTGAATTAAAATTGGTTTTCCTGATAGCGGTAGCTGTACCAGCGCAGCTTGTCTGTGCCAAAAACGATCTTGATCGCGCCCAGCTGATCTGTCCGCAGGGGAATGATATGCCGGGCGGCCAGACGTTCCAGTGTGTCCTGTGCCGGATGACCGTACCGGTTGTGTTTTCCGCAGGAGATTACGCCGAAGCGGGGCTGGATGTGTGAAAGAAAATGGGGGGACGAAGAAGTTTCCGAACCATGATGGCTGACTTTCAGTACGTCCGCCTGACGCAGCAATGGCATGGCGTTTTCTTCCGTTTCCATATCCGCATCGCCGGTAAACACAAGGGAATGTCCCTGACAAAACAGCTGCAGGACTAACGAAGAAGCATTGGTGTCCGAAACTCCGGAAGCGGAAGATGTTTTTGCAGATGCAGAAGCGACTACGATTTTGCAGTCTCCCACATTCCACTGTTCTCCTTTTTGCAGTCTGTACACGTTTGCCTTATGTTCCACAACCCTCAGCAGCGCCTGCACGTCCGTGGATGTTTCCGCACCGGCGCCCAGAAACACATTTTTTACAGGCAGCCGGTCCGCTACACCGGCGGCGCCCCCGGCATGGTCGTGGTCGCCATGGCTCAGGCAAAGCACATCGATCTGTTTTACGCCCAGGTAACGAAGATACGGCAGCAGCACCATGCGGGAAATATCTGCCTCCCCCTGCAGACCGCCCGTATCGATTAAAATATTCTTGCCCGCCGGTGTTCGGATCAGAGCGGCATCGCCTTGCCCCACATCGATAAAGTGAACCGTTAAATCCTGAGGCAAAAGATAACGTACAAGATTGATCAGAATGAAGATGCAAACCATCGTTCCAAGGCAGAATTTTCTCTGCCGGGAGGACAAACGACTGAGCGGACCCAAATCAAATAAGGAAGCTATAAACCCTATGTAGCAGAAATACTGCACCTTGCGCCACCCGGCAACATCCAAGGTTGCAAAAGGTAAATCAGCCAGCAGTTTTCCCGCCGCAACCGCACCCTGCAGCATGCGTTCCCCGGCAGCAAAGGGTACGCTGCCGATAACAGAAAAGATACCGTTGCCCGACTGTATGTCGCCGGCAAAAGGAAAAAGAAGACCGCAAAGCATGCCTCCGACAGAGGCCAAAAATAAAAAACAGAGTCCTGTCAGAAATAACAGCACGGCCAGTTCCAGCGCCGGAAGCAAAAGCAGATTGCTGGCCAGCCCGATCAGGGAGACCCGGTGAAAGTAATACACGGAAAACGGAAAAGAAAATATCTGTGCCGTCAGCGTCACGCCCAGCACCGTCCGCAGCCAGTCCGGTAATTTCTGCGGAATGTATGCGGTCACTTTCGGTCCCGCCAGCAGCAATCCCGCCGTAGTCACAAAGGAAAGCTGAAAGCTGATGTCAAACAGCCAGAAAGGATTTGCCAGCAGCAAAGCCCAGGCGGTCAACAATAGCAAACGGGCACTGTCCGCTTTCAGCTTCCGGCTACGGCCCCAGAGCAGCACACAGGCCATGGCCACGGAGCGAAGCACCGCCGGCTGCAGACCGCAGAGCAACGCATACAGGACTAAAAACAGCTGCACAAAAATGTTTCCTTTTTTCCCGGCCGGACGCAGCAACGCCTGCAGTATCAGCGCCAGTACCGCCACATGGGTACCGGATACAGCCAACAAATGCGCTATGCCGTTGTCCCGGAATACGTCCGCCTCTTCCGGCGCCACGCCCTGATACCCGCCCAGCACCATGCCCGGCAGGATGGCCCCCGTGCCGGTGTGCAGCTGCGCCAGCGCGTTTTCCCTCACCTTCTGCGCAAGAGCCGTAAAGCGGAACCGCAGCGGGAGCGGTTCTCCCGATTCCTGTAACTGAGCGGGCGAAACTGTTATGTTTCCGTAAATTCCTTTTATTTTATTAAAATGATAGCCGTCGTATGTTCCCGGGTTTCGCAGAAAAACCGGTTCCTTCAATACGCCCCCTATCCGGATTTTTCCGGACAGCAGCTTCCGCACGGTCAGGTCAGCATTTTTGGAATCGGTTTTCACAAAAATCCTCACCTTACCGTGCAGCGGCCACTCTGCCGCAAACACGGCGCTGATTCCCTGTTCCTTTCTGCGTATGCTGTCCGGTTCTACGGCGCCCTGGAGAATCAGCTGTTTCCCCGTCAATCCCTGCCAGTTTTTCTGCATTTTTATCTTTCCGTCCGCGGCCATGAACCCGCCTATAAATATGACAAGAGAAAACAACACGCAGGCCAGACGGTGTATGTTGTCCCTGTCCAGTAACGCCGCTTTGCCGCCCCGCCGGATTTGCACCAGGCAGTACAGCACGCATGCCGCGAAAACCGTAGAGAGTGACAACTGAAAAAGATGTGACCGCTCGTAAAACCCGAGCAAATCGCCTGCGCAATAACAAAAGAACAGAAGGCACAACCACTTGATAAACAAATCTACATTTCCCTCTTTCTTAAAATCCATAAACTAAAGCATCTTAAAAAATGCACTAAAAGACAGATACTTACAGCGCCAGACAGCGTTTCATCCTGGCGAATTTTGCCGGGCCGATGCCTGGTACCTGCATAATATCTTCTATACGGTGAAACCCATGCTTATTTCTGAAAGCAATGATCCGACGGGCCGTAGCATTCCCCACCCCGGGTAGTTGTATCAGGTCAGTTTCCGTCGCGGAATTCAGGTGCACAAGAACCGCATTGGCAGCGTTACTTTCGGTTTTCTCTTCACGTCTGTTTCCGTCAGGTTGCATTTCGGGCCAGCCTGTTGCCGCAGATTGGCTGCCATCCGCAGTTTCCCATTTTTCTTGCGCCCTCTTTTGAGAATGATTTTGCGCAGCATCATCATAGTGCGTGTTCCCCGTTATTTCTCCGGAAATACCAGTTTCCTTTGCTGATTTTCGTTCCTGCATTTTCTGTTTCAGCCTCGCCTTTGACAATCTCGGCACTTTGATATGTCCGCCGTCTTTGCATAACTGGGCCAGGTTTACCCTGTCCATGTCTGCTTCGTCCGTCACGCCGCCTGCCAGTTCGATGACCTGCTGCGCCCGGCTGCCTTTTGTCACTTCGTAAAGTCCCGGCTTGGCCACTGCGCCGCTGACACACACTGTGATTTTTATTTCCTGCACTTGTTCCGCCACCGGTTGCTCCACAATCTTCTGCACCTGCCGGTCTGCTTCGTCGTTGCCGCTCCACCAGGAAGCCGCGCTGCATAAGGCGACGCTGGCACAAAGAAGGCCCAGCTTCTGGATTGTTCGTTTTTCCATTGTAATTTGTCCTTTCCTAAGAAATGTTTCGTTTTCTATGGTCAGGGAAAGAATCAGCAAAACCGTACACGATTACTATTCCATGGATTCATTCGCCTGTGGCTTCGAAACTCGAAGTTGCGTTGAAGGGCAACCCGCCTCCCACTTCCTCACTGCGCACGCTCACTCTGTTCGCGTTGCTCGGTGTCGTCAAACTGGGACCCTTCCGGGTTGCCCTGTCAACGCTCAACGAAATAGCGTAATCATTTCCGATGTTTTGCTTATTTCTTTTCCGAAACTACTTACTACATTTCCTAAAACAAAAAGACGAACAGATTTCTTCCAAGCATACCATTTCCGATATACAAAAAAGAAATCTATTCGTCTTAATTTATTTGCGATAATTCTATTCCAAAACACTACGTGCCTCTTTTTCCCTTTACCCATCCTGCTCACAATGAAAATGTCCGTCGGCTCCGCGCAACTGTTTGCGCAGGGACCGGATAACCCTTTCCAGTCATCAGCAAAATCGGTAAAGAACAAAAGTGTGCAGGCCTGCAACAAAAGAAACCGCAAAAATGTTTCAAACAGTTTCTAATCAGTTGCTTCAAAACCTGCGAAAATTTGCAGGGAGACGCTGCACGACCAGCATCTCCCTTATTCAATTTTAATTTACGGAAGAGACACTGACGCAGTCAGTCACAAAAAGCACCGGTCAGCGCACAAACTCATTTAATCAGCGTCTCTTTAAAACTATTTTACTACAATATTTACCAGTCTTCCGGGAACCGCTATTACTTTGCGTACGGTTCCGTCACCGATCAGGGATTTGATCCGTTCATCGGCCAGGGCAACTTTTTCCAGTTCTTCTTTGGACGCTTCGGACGGAACCACCAGACGGCCCCGCACTTTGCCGTTGATCTGCAGAACGATTTCCACATTGTCAACTTTCAGCGCCGATTCATCGTAAGCCGGCCAGGACTGATCGTGAACGCTGCTGTTCTCATCGATTACACTGTGCCAAAGCTCTTCCGCCACATGGGGAACAAAGGGGGCCAGCAACAGCAACAGGTCTTTCACGGTTTCATGGACCAGACCGCAGGTATAGACTCCTGCATCCTTGTATGCATACATAGCATTTACCAGTTCCATGAGGGAGCTGATAGCCGTGTTGAAGTTGAAACGTTGTTCAATATCTTCCGTAACTTTTTTAATAGTAGCATTTAAAGCACGCCGCAATTCTTTATCCGGCTCCGTTAACAGGGCTTCTTCATAATGGGCGCCATTATTACCTTTGTAATACTGCCCTAATGCTACTGATTCTCTGTAATGCCAGATGATACGCCATACGCGGTTAATGAAACGGAAGCTGCCTTCCACGCCCTGGTCGCTCCACTCCAGCTCGCGTTCCGGAGGAGCGGCGAACAGAATGAAGAGGCGGGCCGTGTCGGCGCCGTATTTTTCCAGGATTTCTTCCGGGGAAACCACGTTGCCCAGGGATTTGCTCATCTTGGCTCCGTCTTTGATTACCATGCCCTGGGTCAGCAGGTTGGTAAAGGGTTCATCGTAGTCCACCATGCCGGCGTCCCGCAGCACTTTCAGGAAGAAGCGGGAATACAGCAGATGGAGGATGGCGTGTTCGATACCGCCGATGTACTGGTCAACCGGGCCCCAGTAGGCATTGGCTTCCTTGGCAAAGGGAGCCTTGTCGTTCTTCGGGTCGGTGTAACGCAGGAAGTACCAGGAAGAACACAGGAAGGTGTCCATGGTGTCCGTCTCACGGGTAGCGTCCGCGCCGCATTTCGGGCACTTGCAATGCAGGAAGCTCTCGCTGGTAGCCAGCGGGGACTTGGCGCCTGCATCAAATTTTACGTCTTCCGGCAGCAGCACCGGCAGATCTTCTTCCGGTACCAGCACTTCGCCGCAGTTGGGGCAGTAAATAATGGGAATGGGAGCGCCCCAGTAACGCTGACGGGAAATCAGCCAGTCGCGGAGACGGTAGTTAACGCGGCGTTTGCCTGCGCCGATGCGCTCGATCTCATCGCTGACGGCGGACATGGCTTCGATGTTGGTCATGCCGTCGAACTTGCCGCTGTTTACCATGATGCCGTCTTCTTCATAGGCATCCGTCATATCTTCCAGCTTCAGTTCTTTGTCCTTGGGCTGGATAACCAGAATCTTGGGAATATTATATTTGGTAGCAAACTGCCAGTCACGGGAATCGTGGGTGGGCACGCCCATAACCGCGCCGGTACCGTAATCAAACAGTACGTAGTTGGTGATCCAGATCTGTACCTTGTGCCCTGTCAGGGGATGCACGCAGTCAAAGCCCGTGTACATGCCCAGCTTTTCACTGGTGCTGGAGGTACGCTCGATATCGCTGGTGTTGCGTACTTTATCGCAGAACTCACGCAGCTCTGCCTCACGGGGATTGCCCTGCAGCATTTTTTCCACAATGGGATGCTCCGGCGGAACGACCACAAAGGTAACGCCCTGGATCGTGTCCGGACGGGTGGTGTAAACCGGCAGCTTTTCGTTCAGCGCCGGCACGTCAAAGCTGAATTCCAGACCTTCGCTGCGGCCGATCCAGTTTTCCTGCATCACCTTCACGCGTTCCGGCCAGCCGGGAATCTTTTCCAGATCCTTCAGCAGCTCGTCCGCGTAATCGGTAATCTTGAAGAACCACTGGCTCAGCTGTTTCTTGTGTACTTCATGCTTGCAGCGCCAGCATTTTCCGTCTTCAACTTGCTCGTTGGCCAGCACCGTGTTGCAGTGGTCGCACCAGTTTACGGAAGAATTCTTCTTCACCGCCAGGCCGCGTTTGTAGAACAGTTCGAAGAACCATTCCGTCCATTTGTAATAATCAGGCTTACAGGTAATGGCTTCCCGGTTCCAGTCATAGGAAAGACCCAGCTGTTTTAACTGGCGGGTCATGTTTTCAATATTCTCCAGCGTCCATTTCTTGGGAGGGATCCCATGCTCGATAGCCGCATTTTCCGCTGGCATGCCAAAGGAGTCAAAGCCCATGGGATGCAACACATTAAAGCCCCGCATGGTGCGGAAACGGGCAACCACGTCGCCAATGGAATAGTTGCGCACGTGGCCCATATGCAGATTGCCGGAGGGATACGGGAACATCTCCAATACATAGGATTTGGGTTTGGCCGTATCAATCTCGCGTTTAAAGGTGTCGTGCTCTTCCCAGTACTGCTGCCATTTCTTTTCTATGGCATGGGGAGCATATTTTTCTTCCATCATATTTATAACCTCCCGGGTTTAAGTAACTAATATAATATATTTTTGGACTCGTTGCTTTGCACATCATATTCTGAGGAATACTCCTGAACATTGCTGTAACTATTAAATTATACAACTCTACAATGTATTCGTCAATTTTAATAAGAAAATATTATTTCTATAAAATAAGAAAAGCAATGGCGGTAAAGACTTCGCAAAACCATTCCCGTTTGCTATTTTATGGACTCATTCGCCTGCGTCTTCGAAACTCGGGGCTTCGCCCCTCAGACAGTCTCGACGTGGTCGGCTCATTTCGTCTCATAAAATCGCGCAAACGCTCACTATGTTTTGCTGCAGTTCTTTCCCGCCATTACTTATTTCGTTTCTCTTTGTTCCAACCGGAAACAGGGCTTACTTTCTTTTACTTTCTTTTACTTTCTTTTACTTTCTTTTACTTTCTTCTCATTTCCAGTTTTTGTGTATAGTAATTGCTGATTTTCATATCCGCATTCATTTCCTTGATCCAGAATGTGGCCAGATACAGTTCTTTACCTACCGCTTTCTTCTTCAGTGTCAGGCTGTCGCCCACGGTAAGCTCTTTGCCTTTTACCCATTTGTGTGTGGGCTGCCCGGCATATTTTGCCTCATCGCCCGGTTTGGTCCACAGGTTCGCCCAGTAACGGAACTGCAGTTTGTCGCCTTTCTTAACTTGCATAATGTCTTTGGACGAAACCCTGCTTCCTTGCGGACCGTTTACCCGCAGGGCGCCGACAATTTTGCCGTCCTTATTTTTCGCATCTTTGCGGATCAGCACCCGTACCTTAATACCGTTCAGATACGCCGGAGAATCATAGGTAACGACTCCGGTCTTTTCGTTTCTGTCTTTTTCACGGACATAGATAAACTCATCCTGGAAACTCATCAGCTTCCCGTCGAATTTGGCATTGTATTTGCCGCCCTCGCTCTCTACATCCTTGTCCACCAGCAAGCGCACAAAGTAATCGCTGCCGGGCTCCAGCTCACGCCACAGCACAAACTTTGCTTCAATGGCCTGCGCCTCATCTTCAGCGGGCAGAACTACCTCTACGCCGCCCTTGGCTGCTTTTGTGCCGGCCCGTTTTTTATGTTGGCCGGCAGCAGGATTGTCCGGTATCAGGCACTGGCAGAAACGGGTCAGGAACGAAGTGTGTCCGGCAATGGCGCTTACGTTTTTGTACAGGCTGGCGTAAACAGGCCACGTACCCTGCGCCTCATTGAACGAAGCATTGTATGGGAAGTAGGTTGTCAGGCCGGTCGCATGGGAAACGCTGCTGGAATTCTTTGTATAAACCACTGCGTCTGCAACCGCTTTCCGCAATGTTTCGGCCTGGTTTGGAAACGCCTTGTGCAATTTTTCGGCATAATCGCCCAGATCCACCAGGTCAAAGTTCCCGTCATCCCCCAGGTCGCCGAAACTTTTTGTTTTGGCACGGCCTTTTTCAAAGGTAATCGCTTTCTTGTGACTGGAAAAGATACCGTTCGCTTCCTTCCCCATGTCATTCAGGGCAGCGGCAACCGGACCAATCTTACGCAAATCGGTAACAGAAAGCGTACCGTCAAAATCACCGAAGAACCAGCTGCTGTTATCTTCACAGAAGGCAACAAAACGATCCACTGTCTCCTTCAGGGAAATCAAAGCGTCCTTATCCGTGTTTTCGCTTAACGTCCTCAGCCAGCGCCAGTCCCAGCCAAATCCGGGCTCCACTTCCTCGGATGCCACCATATACTTAGCAAAGTCCTGCAATTGCTGCGCCGTCTCCACCGTTGCCATCAGGCAGGCATCAAAGCCGATAAACTCAGCTTTTTTCTGCGCCAGGGCAGAATTCGCCAAAGCCGCTTTCAGTTCCGGAACAAACAGACTGTTCTTTTCCGGCTTGGCCATGCCGTCCACACCATAGCCCCAGACCGGGCCGCCGCCGTGATCCCAGAATACCAGCGCATATTTATCCGACGGATAAATCGTGGTTGCATAGTTTACAAACGTGGTCAGGGTTCGGGGATCGCTCAGCAACTGACGCCCGAACGTCGCCTGACGTATCAGGTTTTCCCCTTCCAGCGTATAAATGTTAGTGGTATTTCGCTCAATATCTTTAATATTCCACTTTTTCGTTCCGCCGGTCAGAATCACAACGTTCAGCTTATCGCCTTTGAATTTGGACGCGGCCATCTCAATAATATCGTTGGACGCGGCCGCCGTTTCTTCTTCCAGATCCGTACCGCACATATAAACCATCAGCGTAAACGGTTTTTTCGCTACAGGCTGAGCGCCGCGGAAATTGCGCGGATTCTGATTGTTCAGCGTAACGACTTTGCCTTCCCTGACCTTAATTTTCACTTCTTCCAGCTCTTTCATCCCCTTATTGCTGAAGGAAGCAGAGCTGCCCGAATTCGAAGAGGCCGGTTCCTTTTCATCGTCATCATCAAAGCAACCCGTCACGGACAGTGACAGTACGAACATCATAACCACACATAACAACTTAAAAAACTTATTCATTTTAAATGACTTTTCCATTTACTGCCTCTTTTCATGATTACACAATTAAAAAGCGTTAATCGTCGTCGTCGTCATCGTCATCATCGTCGTCGTCATCGTCGTCATCGTCATCATCGTCGTCGTCATCGTCGTCATCGTCGTCATCATCGTCGTCATCATCGTCGTCGTCATCATCGAAGATACTGGAGAAGAAACCTTTGCCGTCATCGTCTTCCGAATCATCTTCGTCAAACTCCGACTCCTGATTTTCCCGATCGGATTCCTTTGTATCAAATTCTATTTTCTCATCGTCATCATCGTCGAAAAGACTGGAGAAAAATCCTTTGCCGTCATCATCCTCCGAATCATCTTCGTCAAACTTCGACTCCTGATTCTCCCGGTCCGATTCTTTCGTATCAAATTCTATTTTTTCATCATCGTCATCATCAAAGATACTGGAAAAGAAACCCTTGTCATCGTCAGAGTCATCTTCTTTATGCTTTCTTTTTTTCTTCTGTTTCTTTTCTTTTTTATCCTCATCCTCATCGCTGAACAAATCATCAAAGAAACCCATGTTAACAAGTCACCTCCATGTATTTTCAAACTCCATACCCACGATGCCGCTTATCTTCATGTCTTTCTCCATCACTCTTATCTTCGTTTACTCATCCTCATCCAATAAATCTTTATCGATGGGAGGATAGATGCCCTTTTGCGCATTCCGTATAAAAGTTACTACTTCCTTTTCATCCATCACGCCGATGGTTCTGGAGGAAATCTCTCCTTTATAGGTAAAATCCATAGATCCGAAGAAATAGCTTAAGTCTGTCATTTTGCGGAAAAGCCAGATTTCTTTCGAACCGTCTTTTTTATGGCAGGTCATGGAGTCTTTGCGAAGTTCCATAATTGTATAGTCGTCAAACATTTTTGACTTCAGATAAACGTAATTCAGAATTCTGACTTTGGCCAGCCTTTCTTTTGCTTCTGCATGATCCGGATCCAGCTCTAACACCTTTTTATAACATTGCAACGCACTTTCCGTATCACACTTTTTTTCAAATTTTTTAGCATCGTCCATCAGGGTTTCGATTTCAGCAGCGTTTTGCATCGCTTCTTCCATGCTGTCGTCCATGTTTAATACAAAACGGCTGTTGCAATACGGACAAACTGCGGTATTTGTTTTTACATTAATATTCAGATGTCCGCTGCAATTGGGGCAGATAGTGGAAGCAAAACTTATGCCATTTTTATTCTCCGGAGCAGGAGAAGGCACCGACTGCCTGGCTCCGCAATAATTACAGAAAACCGATTCATCTGCTATTTCCTTACCGCAACGTGAACAGAACATATTTCATCCTCCTGACTGCTATAACATGAATGGAAATAAAAGGCCTCCTATGATTAAATTTTTCTCATAGAAGACCTTTAGGCTTATCAGTCTCTCTTCCACTGACAATTATTATTTTATCACCTTTTTATTACTGTCACAAGATATTGCACAAGAAAACTTTAGGAACAGTAACAATGCCTTGCAGCCTCGTTACGAGGCGTATCACTTTTTCATCTTTAACGAAGCAAGCAGATTCCGGAACGCCTGCTCCAGCTTTTCAAAAAGCGGTTCCTCCGCGGCATACCAGTAAAAACGCTTGTTGAACAGTTCTGCAGTGTGGAGGACGGAAGCTTTGTTCAGATTATTTTTGTCAAAATACTCGGACTCGGGCAACTTACAGTAATCAGAAACGGCTTCCAAAAACTTTTTGACAGCTTTCGCCGGAATTTTACCGCTCTTTCTGTCCGTAGTACCTGAACCGGAATCAAACGTATCAAGATAAAACGTCTGATGCAAAAGGTCAAACTCAAACCTGCCTATACTGTGACCATGATTGTCTCCGTTACGATATTCTTCCACATGCCTCATATACTGTCTCTGATTCTTTTTATCTCTGTCTGCTTCAGCGTTCGTTCGTATTCATGGTCTTTTCCGTTTTTGTTTTCCATTTGTTGTTAAAATTATAATAGAAACCGATGTACAATTTTTTGCACATAAAACAGCGTCTGCCAATTATTTGGACAGACGCCGTAAAAATAACCCTTATTGTTTTCTATATCATAAACATATCAGCCGAAATTTGAAATGCAATCAAACACAATAAACCTGCTCATGCGACGGTTTTCGCCTGCGCCCCCTGGCTCCGTTCCCCTTGCGTGAAATAGCCTTCGGCAGCAATCCCCGCCACAAAGATAACATCCTCGTCCGCTTCTTCGCCAACCAGCACGTCATACACGGTTTCGAAAATGCCGGCGGACTTTACGCCGGTCACTGTCACAGCAGTGCCGCCCCGTTTCAGCGCCGTTTTCCCAAGCGCCTCTCTCACAGTGCAGCTCTTCCCGTGTCCAAAATAAAGTGTCTGGCTTCCCGTGGCGTGCCAAACGGTTCCATCAGAGAAGGTAACCTCAAAAATTTCCTCTTCCTGTGGCGGCATGACTTCCGTAACTACGCCGACAGTTTCATTCCCCTCCGCATCCAGCGTAATCACTTTGTCACCAACCTGTAAATCTTTTATGAGCTTAATACCACCTGGCACAGCCACCTCTGAATCGCCCGTGAAGCAATGGATCCGGGCAGGATTGTCGGTGTTACGGACATGAGCAGCATTGGTTTCGTTCTCATCACAACTTTGGCCCCAACATACTCCCCCTGCCACTTGCTCAAGCATTTCCCCGTCCAGTTCCACGTCTTCCATTTCAGACACATACGCTTCGGCCTCTTCTTTGGTCAGGCTAATGCCTTCGGACTCGGCCAGTGCCATCAGCTCTTCAGCATTCTTACAATGCATGGCTTTTTCAATTAATTCTTTTTTCAATACCTGCATATTCTTCATTTGGCTTGGCCCTCCTTTTACGTTTATATATAGCACGGGCGTTATTTGTTGTCAAATGTTTCTCTCCCGTGCGGTGTGTTAACTGACATTACTACTGATTTCACTGATAATGGTATCTTAATCCCACTAAAACTTCTACTGCTTATTTACACGGAAAACTGTAAACCTTTTCCACTTTTTTTGTAACATTTTAAAAATTTTGGAAAAACCACTTCAGATTTGGGTACCTCTTCGGGAGTATACAAGTAGATGGATAATTTTTGTTTCACATTTGCAGTGGTTTCGATTTTTGTCCTTTGGTATTATGCAAACAAAAAGCGCCTGCATGGTTACAGGCGCTGCGAAAGAATCGTGCAGTCTAACATTTATACAAAATTAAAGTCAATCATTTAGAGCAAAAATATTGCTCTTGCAAACAGAAAACCACAAAAACAAACTGTTACTTCATCGTTTCCTTTTTTTCAGGAAGTCCCGTTACTTCAGCAATTTCTGCTTCGGACATACCTTTTTTGCGTAACGCTTCAGCAACTTCCAAAGCCATTTCTTTTTTTCCTTTTTCATGCGCCCTTTTTTCCATAATCCGCAAATCCATTTCCCAGGTCACGATGCGTTCCCTCCATTTCTTGTCATTCCTCACACGTTTTGTTTCTTCGTCAATCTCCTGCGTAAATTTATTCTGCGCCAATCCGCTGTTCACATACCGTAAAAACGCAGCCAGTTCCTTATCTTCCGTATTATCCGCAGCCTTGGCGTTCAGGAAAATATTCTCCGTCAGGTCGCCCATCTGCAATGCATTATATTCTTTGCAGCGATACGTGAAATGATACACCGGCAGACCTTTTCCATACGGATCAAACGTGCAGATAAAAACTACAAAAGATTTACGCAGTTCCGGGTAATTCATCCCCCTACGCAGCATGTCCATACTGATCAGGCTCTGGTAATACCGCGTGCGCAACGGAAGCTCGTTTTCCACTTGATCTTCCTCTGCATCACGGTAAATGGTGCTGCCCTTCCCTGTCACCTGCATCTCCAAATCTATAACTGTTCCGTCCAGAATTTCCACATACACATCAAGGCGAATGCTTTTACTGCTGATTCGCGGACTGTTCGTGTGGCGCTCCGCAACAATGTGCAGAATCCTCTTAATAGGTATGTGCAAAACCTTCTCTATCAGGTACTGGCAGCGCTTTTTGTTGTTCATCACCTCCAGAAAAATGTAATTGTTGGCGAAGGTTAAAGAATCCCAATCAATCTTTTCAAAATCTTTCAAATCGACACCTGTCTTTCCGACCGACACGATTCCTTCCGCAGTTGTATTATAGCATAGATTGCATGCGTTTTCTATGAAGTTTTGATGAAAAGAAAGCTTAATAAAAAAGCAACACCCTGATATATGATAAGAGCATCACAGCTACATTATGAAATAAGCCACGCCTATATTTGATTTGCAAACCGGCATTGTTTTTTTGCAAAAACCACTTTAGATTTGGGTACCCCTTCGGGAGTATACAAGTAGAGAGAAAAATTTTTTGTGAATCGACTTGCATTTTAATACCCATTCCTGTTTATACAAGTGAGGGAAAATTTTTCCAACAGATTTCGGCGCCTTGCCGGAGTATATAAGTGAGAGCAAAAATATTTTTGCTTTACCGGTTCCGTTTTTTCACCCTCACGGGATTATAAGAGTGAAGTAATAAATTTTTTCAATTTTTGGTTGCGTTTTTTTGTCCTCGCCGGATTATATAAGTGAAACGAAAAAAATTCTCGGATTGTTGGTTGCGGTTTCGATACCCAAATTGTTTATAGTAGTGGGGGGATACTGTACCGTTCGAAACGCCGGAAAACAATGGAACGGAACTGATTACGGGAAAAGAAAAACGCCCGCTTGTTAGCAGGCGCTGTGTAAACAACCAATGGTTCCTTAAAAACGTATTTAATCCATGTCTTCTTACTTTCCTTTCGGCTTTCTGCTTTTTAAATTATGCCGTAAGCTCGCTGAAAAATCTGCCATGATGCCTGTAAGAACTTCTTTCGGTTTAACGTTGGAGATGCCCGGGTCCGCAACCTTTTCCCGCGCATCCTCCCAGGTCCAGACATTTTGGTTCGTCTTTGTGTTGATCACATCAAACCGGGCCTTCACAAATGCGGCAGGATATTCTCCCGCAGGAATATTGTAAACCTGTTGTTCCTGAATAGTGATGGTCTGCATATGGCCGGTTACGTCTAACATGGTTGTGGTAACCGGAACCATTACCGTTTCCGTATGGGCTTCCACATGCTTTTTCCCGGTATCATATTGCGAAACCGTGCATCTGACCACTAAATCATAATCGCCGGAAGCGAGCCGGGGATTTTCGGCAGACTGGGCTGCCACAGCTTTTGTGTTTGCCGCTTCTTTGCCTGCTGCGTTCCCTTTGGCTTTGTCCGTAAGCCCGACATTGTATTTTGCTTTGATAAGTTTATCGACAATATCCGCTTTGGCCCGCTCAAAAAACACAGCCTGCGCATCCTTATCCCGGATTCCGTCCGCAATTTCAGGGGCGGCCGCGTAGTCAATACAAATACTTTTGGCTTTCGTAAAGTCATAACCCGGATCGATCCATTCGGATTTCTCCGCAAAAGTCGTCGCGGATAACGCTAACAGGCAACATAAGAAGAAGAATAACTTTTTCATTGTAAGAATACCCCCTTTAAAAATAACCGGACCCAGTTCAAATTACCCTGTGTTCGGAGCCAAACGCAGCCTGACGCAGTGTATGCTTCCCTTTGTAATGGTTATCTCAGTTACCAAAATTTTTCCTGCTTTCACAACTCATTGTATCGCATATCCACTTAAACTTCCAGTACTAATTTGCACAGAAAACTGTAAACCCTTTTCACTTTTTTTGTAACATTTTAAATTTTTTATAAAAACAATCTCATATTTCGACCCCCTTGCCGGAATAGATAAGTAGAGGGAAAAATTTTTTTCAAGATGTGGTTGAATTTTTTGGAGCTAAAGCGATTATACAAGTAGAGGGATTATTTTAAATACCGGTTGCATTTTGACCATCTAAATTGTTTATACAAGTAGAGTAATAAAATTCAAGGAGGATACCCATGAACCAAACCCAAATTCAGTACCTCATGAACCTGCCCTACACCGATCCGGGCAACGCGGAACGGCTGCACGTCATGATTGGAAGCGACTGGAAGTTCGTGCCGCAAATCAACCGGTGGGTGCACTGGAACGGCAAGCGCTGGCAGGAAGAAACCAACGCCGTGCTCCGCAACGTTGCCGTAACTGCCTACCGCAAACTGGCTTCCGCCATTCGCAGCCTGCCCCAGACGCTGGACCAGACGGAACAAAAACGTCGCGCTAACGTTTTGGACTGGCTGCGAAAATCGGAATCCCTGCATCATTTCAAAGACGCCGTGAACTACTGGCAGGGTTGCAACGCCACAGACTTTGCCGCCTTTGATGCGAATCCGTTTCTGCTGAATGTACAGAACGGCACGCTGAACCTGGCTACCGGCACGTTGCAGCCCTTTGACAAAAAGGACCTGCTGACAAAAATCTGCGCGGCAGGTTTTGAGGAAACTGTTGCCACCCAAAAGCCGCTTTCCTGTGCCAGCGCAAAAGAAATGCCTGCAAAAAAGGACGCAACGGCGGGTAACGTTTCTGCCGGTCACAGTGAAAACAATGGGAAAAACGCCACACCGTTGGCGCAAAATCTCTGGCTGCAAACCGTCCACACCATTCTTCCCGACCCTGCCGTCCGCCGCTGGATGCAGAAGTTTATGGGCTACTGCCTCACCGGCAGCACCGAGGAAGAAAAGTTTGTTATCGCCTACGGCCCAGGCGGCAGCGGCAAAGGCACTTTCTTTGAAACCATTGCAGCGGCCATCAGCGACTACAAGGCCACCCTTTCCATCGACACGCTGTTGGCCACGGCTTACGTGACCGACGGACAACGTCCCACGCCGGAGTTCGCCAAGCTGCCCGGCAAACGCTACGTGCTGTCCAGCGAAAGCAACCCCAACCGCCGTCTGGACGAAGCAAAGGTCAAACTCCTCACCGGCGGCGATACGCTGACCGCCCGGCATCTGAACGCCGAACCGTTTGAGTTCTGCCCTTCCTTCAAACTGATTTTGCAGACCAACCACCTGCCCGCGATATCCGATGCCATGGACAAAGGCATCCGCCGCCGTCTGGTGATTGTTCCTTTTACAGCACAAATCGAAAACCGGGATACCAAGTTAAAACAAAAACTGCTGCAGCCGGAAAATCTGAACGCCTGCCTGGCCTGGTGCGTGGAAGGGGCAAAACTCTGGTTCGCGGAAGGATTGGGCAACGATGTGCCGGACGAAGTAGCCAAAGCCGCTTCCGCATTTTATGAAGAAAGCGATTTGCTGCAACAGTGGCTGGACGAACGGACGGAACCCAGCCTGGGCTTTTTGAAATTCAGCAAAGCGCTGGAAGATTTCAATAACTGGCTTTTCAAAAACGGAAACCACGGCTGGCAGCGCAAAAGTTTTGCCGAAGCCATGCAGCTGCACGGGAAGATTAAGGTGCGCCGGGAAACAGGTTACTGCTATGGAGGATTGTGTTTACGATTATAATTTCACCATTTCTTAACTTTTATTTCAAAACAGTTTCCCCTCTTTTCAAAAAACAGCCTGTACTTTTTTCACCATTCCTGAACTTTTTAACAGCGTCCTGCACTTTTTCTGAAAAAAGTACAGGAGAGCAAATCCAGTATCTGTGCCGGTTTCAAAACTTTCCTGCACTTCCTGCACTTTTTTTCCTGCTCTATTTCATATGAATTTTTTTATTATGAAACAGATATATAAAAAAGTACAGGAAGTACAGCCAATCAGAGAAAATCCTGTAGCCATGCCTGTTCAGGCACCTGCACTTTTTCTGCACTTCCTGTATTTCCTGCATTTTTTGAAAAAACGATAACCAAAGACACTGGCCGAAAACCAGCACTGACAAACACGAAACGCCAGCCCCGTGCTATTCATTTCAATTAGCACGTAGGACTGCTACAACAAACCATTTCTCTCAGCTCCCCCTCCAACACTGCTTTCTTTTTGCAAATTCAGAAAGGAAAATTATGATTACACAAGAAACAAAAATTATAGAAGTAAACCCGGAAGGCATCCCGGATTTTTTGAAAGTTCTGCCCTATTGGATCAACTGGAAGCCCGTCTTTGTTGACGGCAAAGCGAAAAAACTACCGACGTATGGGGAAACCGTTTTGCGCGGGCAGTATTGGGAAACGGAAGGACGACCTTTTGCAGATGCGCTACGTACCGTGCCTGCCAACGGTGGACTGAGTCTGCTTCTCTCCCGGCAAAGCGACCTGGCCTGCATCGACATCGACGACTGCCTGCCCAATTCTCTCCGGCTTAACAAAATTTTGCAGCTTGCCCCTGAAGCCTGGTGCGACCTTTCCCCTTCCGGAAACGGCGTGCACGTGTGGGGCATTCTGCCAAATAAAAATTCTTACCTTTTGCCCGGACGCAAGACCATCGGCTACCACGGGAAAGAGTACGAATGGTACGGTTCCTGCCGGGGCATCACGGTGACAGGGCATACCATCTGCGGCAACCGTCTGGCAGATTTGACGCCCGCAATAAACTACTGTGAAAGCCTGCGCCCGAAACGTATAGAAGCGCCCGCCGTCAACAATTCATTGACAACGAACGCCCCTTCTGTTGATTTCATTTTGCAAAAAGCCTTTGACGCCGACCCGGAACTACAGCGGATGTACTATCATGGGCACCGCTGGCAGGACAAAAGCCGGGAAGACTTCCGCTTCTGCCAGCGTATGTGGTTCTGGCTGGGCGGATTCGGCCAACAGACCATTGAAGATGTATTCCAACACTCCGCGCTGTACCGAAAATCCAAAGGCCCCCACTACGTTCCGCTTACCGTTCGCAACGCCGGGAAACGCTGGAACGGGAATTATTACCGCATTAAAAAAGCCTGAGCTATTTTTTAAACTGAGCGCCGCATTCCGGGCAAAAGTTCGGGATGTTATAGGGATCCTGGGGCTTCCATCCGCACTTGCTGCATTTAACAACAGGCGCTTCCATATCCGCAGGTCTCCGGATTCCGCAATTGGTACAGAATTGTCCCTCGTGGTTCAGGGTACCGCAGTTGCCGCACATCCATTCGCCGGGAACAGGTGGAATCGGATTATGTTGCTTCGGTTTTACCTGTTCTTCTTTTGCCGGATTATGGGAAGGTTGTTTCTTCTCCTCCGCCTTGGGCGGTTCCACTTTAAACTCCAACACCCGGCTGCCGATGGCTCCTGTTACCGGATTGATCTTAAGGTCTACCGTAAACCGCTGCGTTTCCAGCTGCGCTTCATAATAGGTGAGGTTTCCCTCGTACTTTTGCTCAATTGATTTAATTTTGCCGTCCGGATACTCCAAGCTAATGATTTCTTCGACATCTTCGACTGTCTTATTAACAGTCGTGCTGCCGGGAATACTGCTTCCTCCGATTTTAACAGTTTTCACCTTATTTATCTCTTTTATCACGGTGACTTCATAGGCACGGAGCGTGCTGTTATCGAAAAACGAAAAGGCAATCGTCTTATCGGTTTCCTTTTCAATTAACATGCCCTGATATTCGGCTGTTGCCGGAACTTCTGATCTTGCGGCAAGAATCGCCTTTTCATAAGCCCGTGGATATTGACTGTGTTCCGCCTTGGAAATCGGTCCCGCCTCCGCACCTGCTTTTTCTGCGGCAAAGCTCACCTGTACTCCAGCCAGAAGCGACAAGGCCAACAAACAAGTTATGATTCTTTTCAACATGGTTGGTTTCCTCCTTCATTCTGAAATATCTCATTATATTCACGCTGTTCTTCCGCGTGCAAGCTCTTCTACGGTAGCAAGTGGAAGTTCAACACATTTTGCGATGTCTTCCAGCGGAAGATTTGTATTATCTATGCAATTTTTAGCAGTCCTCATCTTAACCTGCATTTCTCTTTCTTCTGCATATCTTTTAGCTCTCTTTTCTGCGTATTCTTCTACCAATTCACACATCTCCGCATTCCCTCCTTTTGTTTCTTTCAGCTTCTTCAGGATTCGCTCAGCCTGCCGTTGTGAAATTCCCAGCGTTGAAGCCAGCACTTTGGAAGTAAGACGGGAATCCTGTTGCAAAAGTAATAAAACTTTTTCTTCCGTTGCCTTACCGTTTATACCGACATTTTTACCGACTTTTACACCGACATCCTGACGGCAAACAATTTCCTCCAACCATCTCGCCGATTTCTATCACAAGATTGGTTATTTCTTCCGTCATGGTAAAGGGAGGCTGATACACGTCTTTCACACTTTCTTTGTCTTATATCATTATCGCAGCTTCAATGTGCATTCTCATTTATACTGACAATGGTATTCTGGATATCTTTCAATATTCCCAAATTATTGGCAAATAGTTTTGTAATAGCTCCATATCTGTTGAACGGTGCTTTATTGAATACTGTAAAGTCCTTTAACATGCCATTTTTAGAAATGTAGCCAATAATCATATTGACAAAATCAATTTGCTTTGCATTTAAATTGTCATCATTAATGAACTTGGAAAACGCTTGGACTGTGGCTTCTCTGTCCAAGCCAATGATGGATCTGACAAATTCGCCTAATGGAACATTGCCATACTCATTTTTGAACTGGCCCTCAGTACCTAAGTCTTTCCACATCAGTTTCTCCAAATCAAGCATATCCTGTGGCGATAATGGTTGATTGGTTTTCAATTTTGCAATCACCGGGATATCCTGATGCTGAAGCACATACTGTTCCATTTTCTTTTTATAATTCTCAAGTTCAGGTTGATATATAGGCCCTCTTTCGGCAACACTAAGAATTTCATCAGTGAAATTAGTATAAAAGATGGGTTGTTTGCCCCGGGGGATATATTTAATCAAATCACGGATTCTGATCCGGATGGCCTCCCACTCTTCCATACCTGCTTTATCTAAATACCCTTCCTTGAGAACTTGATAAATAAAGTCTCCTTGCTTTTTTACGTCAGGTATTGTACCGAGTTTGGTCAGTGCTTCTAACTTTTGAACCAGATCTCGCTTATGTCTCTTAGCCTTTTGGCCAGTAAGAGTCGCGAGTTCAATCTGATACATCAATGCGTCAAATCTGCAGGCGTTGAACTCGTCTTTTTCAGGCAATAACAAGGGTGCAATATTCTCTTTTAATTCCAACACCTGTTCATAGGTCAATGCTGTGTAATTGTCTTTTACTGAATAGTAATCCACATATTTCAAAGCTAATTTAACAGTAAAGTTATCTCTGTTTAATTCACATACCTTATCGACCAGTGTTTTGACCAATGCAGCACGCATCTTTACCAACTCATCCGTCTGATAGATTAAATCCTGTAATTTATAGGCTATTTCGGCTCTTAAATTAAACAAAACCTCCTGCAATGTTAATGCCTCAGTTCCTTCGACACCTTTTGGATTCACATCAAAAAAGTCAAAAATTCCGCAGAAGTCAAAGATGAAGAATCTTTCTTTGTCCCCGGTATCCAACAGGTTTTTGCATAGGCGTGTACCACGACCAATCATCTGCCAAAACTTTGCTTTGCTGAATACACTCTTGAAAAAGACAAGGTTCAGGATTTCGGGCACATCAATACCCGTGTCAAGCATGTCAACAGATATGGCTATTTGCGGGAGTTTTTTCTTGTCAGAAAAACTGTCTATGACACTTTGTGCATAATTGGTGTAATTGTCAATGACAGTGCAATACCCATCCGGATAAGAAGGGAACTCTTTATTCCATATTTCCAGTATTTTCTCGGCATGCCTGTGACTTTTTGCAAAGATTATCGTCTTGCCAATGTCATTGCTATAATTCACACGCAAGCCCATCATAAGCAAGGTATTCAGGACTTTTTTAATAGTATCTTCATTGAATACCCAGGAATTTAAGGCTTCACTGCTAATGTTATCGATCAGTTCACCGTCTTCATCTACAAACGTCTTTTCATATTCATCTTTTTCTTCTTCCGGCAAGTCATTATATTTGATTCCGGCCTGCAAGAATTTTAACTTGCAGTCAACCACATTGTAGTCAACCAGGAATTTATCTTCAACAGCTTTACTTAGCTCATAGTTATAGGTTGGCACCCCACTCTCCAAATCAAATACCTCATAGGTGTTTTTGTCAATATCATCTCTTGGCGTAGCAGTAAGACCGATCAGCAGGGCATCAAAATATTCAAATATTGCTTTGTATTTTTTATAGAGACTGCGATGGGCTTCATCAACAATGATCAGGTCAAAATGGCCACTGGTATACAGTTTCTCGCCATGTTCATCTTTACTGGAATCAATACAGCCCATCATGGTCTGGTAGGTTGAAAAGACACCTCTTGCTTTGGGATTATCCTTATCTTCAACCAAATTGGTTACACTTACATTAGGTAAGCAATTGACAAAAGCCCTCTTAGCCTGAGTAACCAAACTGTTCCTGTCAGCCAAAAACAAGAAGTTTTCAATCCAGTTATGCCTTTGGAGAACATCAACCAAAGAAATAACTGTACGAGTCTTACCACTCCCGGTTGCCATAACAAGCAAGGCTTTTCTTCTGTTGCCATTACCAAAAGACTCGCAAACAGCCTTGATTGCTTCTTTCTGATAATAACGTTCAGATATTTTATCGTCGATAACAGCATTAACCAGAGGAACCTTGTTTTCAATTTTGAAAAATTCTTTTTGTAAATCTTTCTTTGAATAGATAAAACTGATTCTACGTTCAGGATAACCATTCGGCTGATCTGCTATGATACGAGTATCAAAGCCATTTGTTAAAAAGATAATGGGTCTGCGTCCAAATCTACGCTCAATGTCATCTGCATATAGTTTGGCCTGTGTCCGACCAACAGCAACATCCTTGCTGGTCTTTTTGGCTTCAATAACTGCCAAAGGAATATGGGCGTCATCAAATAAAACATAATCAGCTGCGCCATAACCTGATTTATTAGGCATATTTTCAATGAAAAATTCATCTTCCCAATCTTGACCCCTGGTCCAGCCTGCATCGGTAAGCATCACATCAATGTATGCTTTTCTTGTTGCTTCTTCAGTAAAGTTAACATGAGGCTGATATTCATGGGCTTTCTGAGAACGAATAGTGGTTAACTGGAGTTTCAGATTTTCATTTTCCTGCTTCAGCTTTGCAAAATCTACTTCACTGATAACGGGTATGGTCTTTTCTGTTATATTTTCAATCAAAGACAGATCATATTCTAAGTCGTCAAATTCAATTAAGCTATAGCTGTATGCAACAAATTTCAGGAATGTATGTAGATATTTTAATGATAAGGCGACAGTATCTTTGGTGACATTTTTTGGTTGGTGTGCAGCACTGTTTCCAACTTTTCGAATAAAATCCAAGCATTTGAGAATGTCCTTGCCTACAATACCACGAAATTCGTCTGTGTTGATAAGAGTGACAAAATTATCCTGGTAAGGCATCACCAAATCCCGGTCAACCGAATACATCCATTTCACAGCAAATTCAGCAGCCCGTCTGCAATTGATAGCAGAACTGGATAAATCAATATGGAAAACTCGCTCTGCAGCTATGGCTGTATCTGCAAACGCTTCAAAGTTCTTTTCTTTTTTCAAAAACTCAAAGTTTCCCACGTTATCACTCCCAGTTTAGTTTGGAATTAGCTCTCGAAAAAACAGTTACACTACTTTTATTATATCAGAAAACAAATATTTTCTTGGAATGCAGTTATCTATCAACAAAAAGAAAATGTGCTAATCGTAAGCGCTTCATAACTTTTGATTTGTCGACTTGTTTTACAAACACTTCAAATCGATTTTGTGCTTCAATATTTGGGAAATAGTATTCAAAATTTCTTATTTTTTCCATATTTATTGAGGCTTGTGCAACCTGCGATGCAAAAGACATAATGTAGTCATGAGTATACATAAATAAATGAATTAAATATACTGGATTGAAATTCTCTTTATCTTCAATGGTTATTTTCCCAACGTTTGGAGCCAGATGATATTTATTATCAGCGTCTACCATAGCAACATCGCCAATTGTTCCGGCATATGTCATTAATATGTCTCCATAATAAAGCTTAGACCTAGGGAGTAAGTCGGATGTTTTTTGATCAATCCATTTTATATCGTCAAGCACTAGATGACCCTTTTTACAATTTAATCCACGAAGCATTATTATATCGCCTGAATCTTTATACTTTATGTATTTTGTAAATTCAAACCCTGCCAACTTAGTCACAGACGCAAAATCACCAATTTTATGCTTATTATCCTTAATTCTATCCCCTACAACTGGATTCCCAAACATCTCGACAAATCGGGCTTTGATAAGTTCATCAAAAAGGTGTAATTGCTTTTTTCTTAAAGTAATTATGGATTTAGATTGATTTAACAGACTTACAATTATATCCCGTTTTAATTTTACTGGCCAATTAATAACTAGATTGTCAATATGTTCATTTCGAATGTTGTTAATATTCGCTCCAAGAGCAGATGCAGCTATTTCACGTCTGTATTTTGGGCTTTGAAAAAACACCGAAATATAATCAGCATCATCAATGTTTTTTGGTCTGACAACTTTACAAAAAGCACCAAATGTATATTCTCCGTCACAATTAAACGAAGCAGCTTTTCCTACCAAGTCTTTACTACCACTAGAAGCACAAACCAAAATGTCTCCACGACGAAGTATTTGACTGGACGATACTCGTTTTCGATCAACATAGATTACGTCTGAAAATTCAATACTACCATCAAAAATATTGTTTGCTCTTAACAATGCTATTGACAAATCGTTTAGAGTATCATGAATATCTTTAGGTTTATACGATACGCCACGCACTTGATCAACAAGAGCAGATAAAGATTTATTGTTCATCATAACATCCCTACAAACCCGAATTGTATCAGGCGATGTACTTTTGGTGGGATGTTTTTACATTTGTCTGATTCACAATGGCATATTGCATTGTTGTATCAATTTGTGAATGACCAAGAATCTTTTGCACCTGTTCAATTGGCATTCCTCTATCAATGGCCCGTGTCGCCATCGTTCTCCGGAATTTATGGGGGTGAATCCTTTCTAAATTTACACTTCTTCCTAACTCCCTAATCCTAATCTCTACTCCACTAATCCGCAAACGGTCAAAAGGCGCATCTAACGTAACAAACAAAGCCGGATTGGAATCCGTACGTTTTTTCAAATAATCTTGCAAATGTAGCTTCGCCTTTGCATCAAAATAAACCTTGCGCTCTTTATCTCCTTTTCCAAAAACTACACACTCACGTTCTTCAAAATTGATATCTGAAATATTTAAATTCACCAGTTCTCCTACACGAATACCAGTGGAATATAATAAATCAATCATTGCCAGATCTCGGTCACATTTACAATGATCGCGAAGGCGTTCTATCGCTTCATCAGTAATAACACCTTTTACTTGCTGTTTGGTTTTTATTTTATGTATACGACGCATAGGGCTTTTTAAAATATAATCCTCTTCTTCCAGCCAGGAAAAGAAACTGGATATATTACGGCGGACATTATCAACCGTAACTTTACTGCAATTATTAATCCGCTGGTAATTAACCAAATATTCCCTTATTTCATCCGTAGTGATTTTCCGTATTGGCATTAACACATGTCGTAATAAGTGTTCCACTGTAACACGGTAATATTGCAAAGTCCTTTCCGAACAACCTTCTATACTCTTGGCTGCCAAAAACAATTTTAGATATTCCGAATTCGAAATATCTTTTTGTTTGGCTTTGTCATCTGATAAATTCTTCAACAAAACTTCCTGCAACTTTTTCATTTGCGTTATGCTGAGGTAACCAGCCATTTCGTTTAAAATATTCACAAGCTTATCGTCCATTATTGGTAATCTCCTTTCAAAGAATACCAATATTGTAACGCACATAAGGTTAAGTTTTGCCAAAGTTTATCCAAAATACTGCTGCATTAAACTGTCAAACAACATTTGTGTTTGTTCTAATGATTTCTGTACGGCAACTTTTGATTTGTCGATTTGTTTTACAAAAGATAAAAACTGCTCCTGCAATTCCTTTGGTGGAACTACAGCTAATAGTTTTCTGATTTTTCCTTGAAATAAATTTGCTTGTGAGGATTGACTTTTTGAAGAGTCAATTTGTTTTTGGATAAATGGCATTGTAATCTGATGTTCCATAAAAATAGGATTAATAGTCTTCTTAAAGCGAATAAGTGCAACACTCCTTACAAATTGAAACTTTAATCCTTCTGGTACCGTACAGGTACGTCCTATAGTTCCTGAGCAAGAAATCAAAACATCTCCCTCCTGAGGGATAATTCTTTTTGAAATTCTGTCATATTCAACTTGATCAATATAGTCAATCTTATCGAAAGACAATGCATGATTCAACACGTTTCTTGCAGAAAGTAGATAAATCCCTTGATTAAATCTTTTCGGTGTAGCATGCTCGCCATCTGTAATCAGATCACTGATTTCTTCAAATGTGTATTTTGGCCATCCCAGAGGATTTATATCTGAACATCTCGACAAATCGGGCTTTGATAAGGTCATCTGATTTAACAAGCTCTTTCTTTTTATAAGCTATTATTCTGCTAATTTTATCTAAAACATCCGCAATTTTAACTTGTTCATCTTTACCGGGTATAGGTACATCTACACCACGTACCATTTCACTATTTAAATTATTAACTACACCACCTACTGCCATCATCTTGAATTTTTGATACGTTGGTTTTGAGCTTAGGTAATAATACAAAAAACGTTTATCAAATACATTCTCTTTATCCCTTAGGACAAGCCAACCATCATGAATACAACCGTCAATTTTAAGGATATATGGACGGCCAAAACTCATAGAATTTGACAGTAAAAAATCACCTGGACGCACATAACGTGACTTTTTCATTCCTTCAGGAAGTATTTTCTGTGCTGTTTGTGTAATAAACATAGACTCATCATTCGTATCGCCTATTTTTATCCAGTTAATTCCTGCTGGATTGTCAGTAATATAATCATCAATTGGCCTAGGAGATCCACCCCGTTCGACAGTACAAACATCTCCAAGTTTTTTATAGTTCCATTTTTTATTCACGACATTCATCCCTACAAACCCGAATT